>JAYTOZ010000291.1:0-1823 GCA_043747515.1 Frankiales bacterium
GTCCCCCGGTCCATGACCGCGACCTCGAGCCTGCCCTGGTCGAGATAGGCGTTGTTCACGGCCGTGATCTCCAGCTCACCGCGTGCCGACGGGGTCACGGCGGCAGCGATGTCCAGCACGCCGTTGTCGTAGAAGTACAGCCCCACGACGGCGTACCTCGACCGCGGGGAGGTGGGTTTCTCCTCGATCGACAGGGCCCGCCCGTCGGGTCCGAACTCCACGACGCCGTACTCCGACGGGTTGGCCACGTGGTAGGCGAAGACGGCGCCGCCGTCGACCGACGTCCAGCGCTTGAGCTGCTTGCCGAAGCCGGGACCGTAGAAGATGTTGTCGCCGAGCACCAGTGCCACCCGGTCGGCTCCGACGAAGTCGCGGCCCAGCAGGAACGCCTCCGCCAGGCCGTTCGGGGCGTCCTGGACCAGGTAGCTGAACGAGCAGCCCAGCGCCGAGCCGTCCCCCAGCAGCCGGACGAAGGCCTCCTGGTCGTGCGGGGTCGTGATGATCGCGATCTCGCGGATCCCGGCCATCATGAGCGTCGACAGGGGGTAGTGGATCATCGGCTTGTCGTAGACCGGGAGCAGCTGCTTGCTCACCGCCTTGGTGATCGGCCACAGCCGCGACCCGGTCCCACCTGCCAGCACGATGCCCTTCATGCTGCGCACTCTGTCATCGGCGCGAGGAGCACCGTCAGCTCTTCACGAGTCGAGCGGACAGGTGGCTCGTCACTGGCTGCTCGACGGCCGCCATGTCGACGGCGTAACCGAGGTCACGCTCGGGACCGTCACCCTCGATCAGGCCGTACAGGCGTCGGAGCCCCGTCACGGACTTCGCGGTCTTGGTCCGGGCGACGACGTCCGTGACCAGCTCGATCTTGTGGAACGCCACCTCCCCGACGTACACCTCGACGATGCCGGTGGGATGGGCCAGCAGGACCTCGACGTCGCGGGGCGCCGCGCCGGGACGCCAGAAGCCGCACTCGGTGCCGCTGGGCCGAAGGCGCGCCCCGTCGTCGTCGAGCAGCCAACTCTGCGAGGTGTAGGCCAGAAACGGCCGACCGTCATGGGTGAAAGACAGCTCCTGTTCATACCGAAACTCCGGTACGTCGGGATAGCCGCCGACCCCCAGGCCACGCCACTCACCCAGCAGGAAGGCCAGCTGCTCGAGCCGCTCGTGCACCGCCGGGACGGTCACGCGAGGATCGCCCTCGCAATGATCGTCTTCTGGATCTCGGTGGTGCCGCCGCCGATCGAGGCCAGCTTGGCGTCGCGCAGTCCCCGCTCGGCCGGGAAGTCCCGCAGATAGCCGTAGCCGCCATGGATCTGGATGGCCTCAAGGGCGTTCTCGACGCTGAGCCGGCCGAGCAGCACCTTGGCCACCGACGCCTCGACCAGATGCGGTCGGCCGTGCTCTTTGAGCCAGGCGGCCTTGTAAACGGCATTGCGCACAACCTGGTAGTTGATCTCCATGTCGGCGAGCTTGTGCGCGATGACCTGGTGGTGCGCGATCGGCTTGCCGAACTGCTCGCGGGTCTTGGCGTAGCGGATCGCGTCGTCCAGGCCGGCCCGCATGCCGCCCACCCCGCCGGCGAGCATCACGGTGCGCTCCCAGTCGAAGCACTCGAAGGCGACGCGCCACAGCGCCGAACCGAGCTCGCCGAGCACCGCGTCCGGGCCGACCCGGCAGTCCTGCAGATGGATCTCGGCGGTCGGCGAGGACCGGCAGCCCAACTTGTCGAGCTCCCGGCCGACCCGGAAGCCCGGGTTGGTCGTGTCGACGATGAACGCCGTCGGGCCCTGCTCGGCGCGGGCCAGCACCGTGCACAC
>JAYTOZ010000292.1:0-3376 GCA_043747515.1 Frankiales bacterium
GCGTCGAAGGGGGTAAGGGGTACACCGTCGAAGACTGCTACGTGCCGCCACGCGCCGTCTGTGCCTGCGCTGAGCGCCAGGTCGAGGTGGCGGGCATGAAGCAGCACCCGAATTTGCTCGAGGACGTCCCGGGTTTCCTCAGCATCGGCGCAGAGCGGACCGAGTTCTTTCACAAAATCATAGAGCGCCTCGGTCGTGCGCTGTTGCGCGGAAAGGCGGCGATGCCCGCGGTAGGCCACCGTGAGGCTGGCCGCCAGCAACAAGATGACAACCACGACGCGGCGTTCCGTCCACATCGCGGTCACGGCCACGACAGCGAGGCAGGCGAAGACGCTGGCGCTGATGAGCGCGAAGCCCAGCGTCCGGACCAGGCGGTTGACGGTCATCGGTGCACCTAGAAGGCCCATGACAGCGGCGAGGCTGATGTGGCTCAGCACTTCGGACGCGAGCAGTCCGAGCAGTAGCCCGAGCCACAGGCGTGGACCGGGCACGTCGCTGCGCCCGAGCAGAGTCACTGCTCCCGTCACCAAGGCCACTTCCATGGTGTCGATGCCCAGGTTGAAGAAGATCTTCAGCGGTGGGCTCCGGCGGGCCCCCAAATCGACCATGCTGGCAACGAGGCGAGAGGCCAGGTGCGCAAGCGGGGAGACAAAGACCAGTCCAAGCGCCACCGGTAGCTGCGTCAGCGCGATGCTGTGCGAATCCTTGCGGAACTCGAAGTCGACCGTGAGGCGCGCCGTCAACACATAGAGCGGCGCAAGCAGCCACCACGGAATGCGAAACGAAGGGTTCAGCACGCCCGGCTGATTGCCGGACGCGAGCACGATCAGGGCTCCAACAGCAATCAGGGACGCTCCAAGGAGCAGGACGCAGGCCTTCGCCCCACGCCCTGGTCCGCTCTCGGCTGCGCTCATCGCCGACTCATCGGGCAACCTCGGTGTGCTCTTGAGCACCCATCGGATGATCTGCCCGGAGCATGAACGTCATGGCGCCCAGCAGCACGAGGCCGCCGAGGCCGGCAACGCTCCACCGCGCATCGTGCAGAACGTCCGCGATGCCCCCGCCGACCAAAACGGCCAGTCCTTGTACGGCGTACAGGCTGGTGCCGGCGATGCCGAAGGCCCGGCCGCGAAAGCTCGGCGGCGTCGCCGCGACGTAGGCCGCGTTGGCGACCATCTGCAGCGCTGAGCAGCCGCCGGACAGCACCCACAGCGCGGCGATCGCGCTGAGCGAACCCGTGACGGGAGTGAGCAGGAGGGGCAGGCAGGACCCGACGAGCAGCGGCACCAGCAGGCGCTGCCGACGTTGGACGTCGATCCGGAGCAGCAGCACGCTGCCTAGCACGAAGCCGGCTGGGACCGTCGCCGTCAGCACACCGGCGGCGACTGGACCGCCGTGCAGCGACGCCGCGACGGGCACGGCGAGCCCCTCGGGCACGATCATGGTCGCCGCACCGAGCAGGGCCAGCCCGAGCAGCCTGCGCAGCGCGGGCTCGCCGAGCACGTAGCGCGCCCCGGCGACGGTGTCCGCAATGAGCGAATGCCGCTCATCGGGTGCGAGCGCGGCCGGTCGGGAGCGAAGGCCCAGCAGCAGGCCGGCTGAGACGGCAAAGCTCGCGGCGTCCAGCAGCAGGGCGCCTTGCACGCTGGTCGCGGCGACCAGCGCTCCACCGACGAGGTAGCCGAGCACCTGCCCGCCCTGCCCGACGATCTGCAGCACGCCGCTGGCGACGACGTAATTGTCCGGCGTGAGCACCTCGGGCAGCAGCGCGCCACGGGCGCTATCGAACGGCGGCTCGAGCAGCCCGACCGCGAGCAGGACGACGAAGGCGACCGGCAGCGGGAGACCCGGCAGCGCCAGTCCAATCAACAGCACGACCCGCAGCAGGTCACAGATGATCATGACGGAACGACGGGGGAACCGGTCGGCCAGCGTCGACAACAGCGGGCCAGCGATGACGCCCGGCGCGAACGAGACAGCGAACGTCGCGGTGGCGGCGAGCGCCGAGTGCGAGCGTTGGAACACCAGCAGCGAGACGGCGATGCGAGCCACCTGGTCGCCGAGGATCGACAACCCGTAGGCGAGGAAGATCGCCCGGAACTCGCGCACCGCGAAGACCTGCCGGTACGCCGCGCGGCCGGGCTCCACTGTGCGCACGTAGGACAGTCTGGCGGATATGTGTTCGTGATGCTGCAGAACCCCGGTGCAACCATGGGGACGACCCCCGCCCGGGTGGTGGAACGGCAGACACAGGCCGCTTAAACCGGCCCGCCCGAGAGGGCATGCGGGTTCGAGTCCCGCCCCGGGCACCGTCTGCGACGGTTCGTGACCGGTCCGGGGCACAGGACGGTCCCGCCGTACGTTGTAGGGCATGCCCGACCCCGAACGAGGGTCGAGCGGAGGAGCGAGCAACCGATGGCCGGACTGCAGTCCAGCAACCCCGTCTTCAGAAACACCCCCACGCTCCAGCGCGGTGGAGCCGCGTACGGCGTGGGCGGCGGCTACCCCTCGTCGCAGGACGTCACCGACATCTACAACACCCCGCAGCGCCTCACGATGGATGACGTCGTGGTCAAGACGGGCATCCTGCTCGGCACCGTCGTCGTCACCGGCGCGATCGCCTGGGTGCTGAACGCCGGGCCGGCTCTGGTGGCCGCGGCTGGTATCGGCGGCTTCGTACTGGCCTTGGTCAACATCTTCAAGCGGCAGGTCAGCCCCCCGCTGGTCCTGGCCTACGCGGCGCTCGAGGGCGTCTTCCTCGGGGCGATCAGCCACGCCTACGACACGCGGTACAACGGCATCGCGCTGCAGGCGGCGGTCACCACGGCGGCGATCTTCGGCGGGGTGCTGTTCGGCTACAAGAGCGGCCGGCTGCGGGCGACGCCGAAGTTCACCAAGATCGTGACCGGTGCCTTCCTCGGATTGTTCGCGCTCGTCGTGGTCAACGCGCTGGGCTCGCTCATCGGGGGCGGCGACGGGCTGGGCCTGCGCAGCGGCGGTGGCATCGCGATCCTGTTCAGTATCGCCTTCATCGTGGTCGGGTCGCTGACCTTCGTCCTCGACTTCGACCAGGCCGACCGGATGATCGAGGCCGGGGTGGACGCGCGGGAGGCCTGGCGCATCTCGTTCGGGCTCGTCGTGGGCCTGGTGTGGCTCTACCTCGAGGTGCTTCGGCTGCTGAGCTACTTCAACCGCAGGTAGGCGCCGGCTCGCGTGTCCGACGCCGAAGCGCTGCTGCGCAAGGAGGTCGGCTCGCTGGTCGACCGGCTCCGTCGCTGGACCCTGTCCCGGTGGGGGGTCGAAGCCGAGCCATGGGGGACCAGGGCCGACCTCGGGCGGCACCTGGCCCAGGCCTTCGCCGACGCCGCCGCAGCGC
>JAYTOZ010000293.1:0-2010 GCA_043747515.1 Frankiales bacterium
CTCGATCTGGTCGAGGACTTGCTGGCCTCGGTCGGCAAGGTGGTTCGGGTCCCGGAGTCGCAGATGGACGCGGTCACCGCGCTGTCCGGCAGCGGCCCGGCGTACTTCTTTCTGATGGTCGAGGCGATGATCGACGCGGGGATCCTGCTCGGGCTGCCGCGGGCCGTCGCGGCGCAGCTGGTGGTGCAGACGGCGGTGGGGTCGGCCCGGATGCTGCGCGACTCCGGTGAGCATCCGGTGGTCCTGCGCGAGGCGGTCACCTCGCCCGGTGGCACCACCATCTCGGCGATCCGGGTGATGGAGGACCGCGGCGTGCGTTCGGCGATGCTGGCCGCGGTCGAGGCCGCGAGGGACCGGTCCCGGGAGCTCGCAGGCGGCTGACCCGCCGCCGCGCGGGCCGGTGCCCTGCTCCGTAGGATGAGGCGGTGAAACGCCAGGTCCTCGTGTACGCCGGCGCGGTGCTGCTCGCCGGTTGCAGCGGAGGTGGCGGCACCAAGGTCGCGACCGGCCTGGTGCAGCGGGCCGACGTCCGCGAGATCATCGATGCCCCCGGCGCGGTGACCGCCCGGGCCACCTCGACCGTCTCGGCGCCGGCGGACGCGACCGTCGTGGCGGTGCTCGTCAAGGACGGACAGGCCGTCCGCAAGGGAGCCGTGCTGGTCCGCCTCGACAGCGGCCAGGCCCAGCAGCGGCTGCAGCAGGCCGAGAGCGCGCAGGTGAACGCGAGTGGTTCGCAGGTGGCGCTACCGCGCGCCGACGTCGGGCCGCTGCAGGACCAGGTCGATGCGGCCGCCGCAGCAGCGCTCACCGTGGGGCGCACGGCAGCTGCCCAGATCCCCGACCCGAAGGCCAGGCGGCGGGCGCAGGACGCCGTGACCGCGGCTGAGGCGCGCTATCGGACGGTCGCGGCGGCGGCCAGGGCGGCGGTCAACCAGGCCAACGCCGGCGTCGGGTCGGTGCAGAGCGCGCTCGACGCCCTCGCCGGGTCGCAACGGGCGAGCGCCACCGCGTCGGTGTCGGCCGCCCGCGCCACCATCGAGGCGCTGACCGTCCGCGCCCCCATCGACGGTGTCGTCAGCCTCGGCAGCGGCGGGGCGCCGGCCGGCGCCGCACCGGACGTCAGCAGCCTCATCAGCTCGCTGCCGGCGGCCGTGCAGGGCCAGGCGCAGCAGGCGCTCGGCGGCGGCGGGTCGGGCTCGACCAGCACCACCACCGGTGCACTCGCGGTCGGCAGCCCGGTCCGGTCCGGCACCGTCGTCGTCACGGTCACCGACACCGGCGGGCTGGGGCTCACCGCGGACGTCGACGAGACCGACGTGCTGCTGGTCCGTCCCGGGATCCACGCCGACGTCGAGCTCGACGCGGTGCCGGACACGTCGTACGCCGCGACGGTCACCTCCGTCGATGTGGCCCCGACGACGAGCGCGCGGGGCGGCGTGAGCTACCGGGTCCGGCTGGCCCTGCAACGCGGCGTCGGGCCCGCGCCGCGGCCGGGCATGAGCGTTGTGGTCAACCTGCGGGTGCGCATGGCCAACGGCGTCGTGAGCGTCCCCGCGGCAAGCGTCGTACGCGAGGGCAGCAGCAGTGCCGTCTACGTCGTCGAGCGCGGCCGGGCCCGGCGCCGGACCGTCGTGCTCGGCGCGCAGGGCGCTGACCGTGACGAGGTGCGCAGCGGGGTGGTCGATGGGGAGCGGGTCGTCGTGCGCGACGCCGACAAGCTCCACGACGGGCAAGCCGTCAGGTGAGCACGCCGGCGCTCGAGGCGATCGAGGTGACCCGGTCCTACCAGCTCGACGGCGTCAGCGTGGAGGCCCTGCGCGGGGTGACGTTGACGGTCGAGCAGGGCGACTACCTCGCCGTGGTCGGCCCCTCCGGCTCGGGCAAGTCGACGCTGATGCACCTGCTGGGCGGCCTGGACCGCCCGACGACCGGCATCCTGCGGGTCGGCGGCCGGGACGTCAGCGAGATGACGCAGGACGAGCTCGCGGTCGTCCGCAACGAGACCCTCGG
>JAYTOZ010000294.1:0-4427 GCA_043747515.1 Frankiales bacterium
GCCACCGCCCTGACCGAGGCGGGTGCAGCCGTCGTCATCGTCGATCTGCCCGCCTCCCCGGGCGAGGCGGCGGCCAAGGAGCTGGGCGGCGTCTTCGCACCGACCGACGTCACCGACGAGGACTCGGTCCGGTCCGCCGTCGCGCAGGCCGCTGCCCTCGGCCCGCTGCGGGTCGCGGTCAACTGCGCCGGCATCGGTACGCCGGGGCGGGTGCTCGGCAAGGCCGGCCCGATGCCGCTCGCGGATTTCGCCCGGGTCGTCACGGTCAACCTGATCGGCACGTTCAACGTCATCCGGCTGGCTGCCGAGGCGATCGCCCGGACCGACCCGGTCGACGACGAGCGCGGGGTGATCATCAACACCGCCTCCATCGCGGCGTACGACGGCCAGGTCGGGCAGGCCGCCTACGCCGCCTCCAAGGGCGGCGTCGTCGGGATGACGCTGCCGATCGCCCGCGACCTCGCGCAGTCGCTCATCCGGGTCGTCACGATCGCGCCGGGTCTGTTCGACACCCCGATGCTGCAGGGCCTGCCCGAGCCGGCCCGGCAGTCGCTCGGGGCGCAGGTCCCGATGCCGTCGCGACTCGGTCGGCCGAGCGAGTACGCCGCGCTGGCCCGGCACATCTGCGAGAACCCGATGCTCAACGGCGAGGTCATCCGCCTCGACGGCGCACTCCGGATGTCGCCCCGCTGATCAACCCGGCGGCAGGGCGTCCAGCACGTCGACGAACTCCGGCGGTGGCGACAGCGACGTCGGCGTGCCGGGCAGCAGCACCAGCAGTGGCGGCCGCCACCACCACAGGTCGGGGCTGAGCCCGCCGGGCCCGTCCTGCCAGAGCCGGTCGGCATTGACGAGCAGGGCCTGCGCGGCGGCGAGGGTGGCCTCGCGGGTGACCAGCGGCGCGACCAGGATCAGGTGCCGGGTCGGCAGCGCCACGAGCGCACCGGCCGGCGGCACATCGAGGTAGGACGGCAGCCAGTGCACGTGGGTGGCGGCGAACGGCGACGGCGATTCGAGCGCGGTCAGCACCACCCCGTCCAGATCGAGCTCACGCCGGGTCAGCAGCCCGGCGTCGAGCACCTGCCGCCGGGCCTGGACAAACAACTCGGGCCGGGGCACCCCCCATCCGTCGACGACGGCGGTCGGCAGGCTGCGCACCGCGCCGGCGACCTCGGCCACCAGCACCTCGACCAGCCCGACCGCGAGTGGCTCGCTGACCACGTCGTCGGCGAGCACCGCCCCTTCGGTGTAGACCCGGCTGCGCAGCAACGGCCGGACCGCCTCGGGATCGGCCAGGTCGACCTTCTCCTGCACCGACAGGGCCAAGCCGTGCAGCGCCTCCTGGACCACCCGCCCCCACCGGTCCTGCGGCTCGAGGGCGCACGCGGCCCGCAGGTCGGCCAGTGCCACCGTGCCGGTGAGCCGGCCGTCGAGCACGACCGTCTCCCCGTCGTACGCCACGACGGTCGAGCCGACCCGCAGGGCGGCGAAGCGGACCGCCCCGGCGAAGGCCTCGTCGGGCGGCTCCTGCCGGCGCCGGAACCGGCTCAGTTGACCAGCCGGTCGCGACCGGTCCAGAACTGCTGTCGAAGCTTGAACTTCTGGATCTTGCCGGTGGCGGTGCGCGGGATCTCGTCCTGGAAGTCGATCGAGGTCGGCGCCTTGTAGCCGGCGAGCCGGCCCTTGCAGTGCGCGATGAGCTCCTGCTCGGTGACCGAGGAACCGGGGGTGAGCACGACGAGCGCCTTGATCGTCTCGCCCCACTTCTCGCTCGGCACGCCGATGACGGCGACCTCGGACACCGCCGGATGGGCGAACAGCGCGTCTTCGACCTCGATCGAGGAGACGTTCTCGCCGCCGGTGATGATGACGTCTTTCTTGCGGTCGCTGATCGTGAGGTAGCCCTCGTCGTCCATCGAACCGCCGTCGCCGGTGTGGAACCAGCCGCCCTCGAGCGCGGCCGCGGTTTCGTCCGGCTGACGCCAGTAGCCCTCCATGATCACGTTGCTGCGGACGAGCACCTCACCGTCGTCGGAGATGGCGACCCGGCAGCCGATCGCCGGCATGCCGGCCCGGGAGAGCCGCTTGGCCCGGTCCAGGATCGGCAGGGCGTCCTCTTCGGTGCGCTGGCGGTTCACCGTCAGCAGCGGCGAGGTCTCGGTGAGTCCGTAGATCTGGGTGAACTCCCAGCCGAGCTCCTCCTCGATCCGTTGGATGGTGCGCGACGGCGGTGGCGCCCCGGCGCAGATCACCCGCACCGTGTCGCGCCCCGGCAGGTCGCCCTCCCAGGCCGCTGTGGCGTCGATGACCGCGGACACGACGGCCGGCGCCGCGCACATGACGGTCACGCCGTACTGCTCGACCCGGCGCAGGATGTCGGCCCCGTCGATCTTGCGGATGACGACCTGCGGCACGCCCATGCCGGCCATCGCGAACGGCATCCCCCAGCCGTTGCAATGAAACATCGGCAGCGTGTGCAGGTAGACGTCGCGATCGGTGACGTTGCCGTGCAGGGCGAAGGTCACCGCGTTGGTCCAGATGTTGCGATGGGTGATCTGCACGCCCTTGGGTCGGGCCGTGGTGCCGCTCGTGTAGTTGATCGTCGCGGTGGCGTCCTCGTCGCCCTGCCATGGGGCCGGTTCGACCCCCGGCCGGAGCAGGACGGTGTCGGACTCCTTGCCCAGTCTGAAGCGGTGCCCAGCGGTCACCGTCGCGAGGGCCTCGTCGACCTCGGGGTCGACCAGCAGCACGGCCGCCCCGGAGTGCTCGACGATGTAGGTGACCTCGTCGCGGCTGAGCCGGAAGTTGATCGGCACGATCACCCGCCCGGACGCCGTCCCGGCCAGGAGCAACTCGAGCAGGCGGGCGGAGTTCTGGCTCACCACCGCGACCCGCTCGCCGACCCCGATGCCGAGCTCGTCGAGACCGGCCGCGAGCGACCGGGCCCGCACCGCCAGTTCGGCGTAGGTCAGCGAACCGAGGCCGCCGTCCTGCGATGCACCGGGCTCGTCCACCACGCCCGTGCGCGCGCCGTAACAGAGCTCGGCCCGATGGAGGAAGTCGGTCGTGGTCAGCGGGACCTTCAAGGCGCAACGCTCCTGTGTCGTGGGGACGTCACGGTACGGCGGACCGGGGTGAGCGTCACTGGTGGCCGCCGAGCCGGTCCAGCAACGCGGGCAGCACCTGGCCGAGCCGGTCGTGCAGGCGGATCGAGGCGTGGGCATCGCCGCGGGTCGGTCCGTCGTTGACGACCGCGACCGGCAACCCGAGCTTGGCGGCCCGCAGCACGAACCGGTATCCGGACATCACCGACAGGGACGAGCCGATCACGAGCAGGGCCTGTGCTCGGGCTACCAGGGCGAAACAACGCTCGACGCGGTCGGCCGGCACCGTCTCGCCGAAGAAGACGACGTCAGGCTTCAGTACCCCCCCGCAGGTGAAGCAGGGTGCGACGACGAACCGCTCGACCTCGGCCCCGGCGAGCTCGACGTCGCCATCGGGCCGCGACGCACCGCTGCCGACTTGCCACCCGGCGTTGACCTCGCGCAGCCGCTCGTCGAGCTGCTGGCGCGGGGTCCGCGCGCCACAGTCCAGGCAGACGACCCGGTGCAGGCTGCCGTGCAGCTCGACGACGTCGCGGGCCCCGCCCGCCTGGTGCAGCCCGTCGACGTTCTGTGTCACGACACCCGACAGCACGTCGAGCGCCTGCAGCCCGGCGACCGCCCGGTGCCCGGTGTTCGGCGCGGCCGCGCCGATCTGCCGCCAGCCGACATGGCTGCGCGCCCAGTAACGCCGGCGCGCGTCGGCGTCACGGGTGAACACCTGGTAGGTCATCGGCGTCGCACCACGGGCCAGCCCGGTCGGGCCGCGGTAATCCGGGATCCCCGACTCGGTCGACAGGCCGGCGCCGGACAACACGACGACGCCGCCACCGACCAGCAGATCGAGCAGCCGGTCGAGCTCGCATGGCTGGTCCGGCTGGGCGCTCACCGGTCTATCGTGCCCGACGGCGCGACTACGCGCCGTCCACCCGGTCGAACCCCTCGCGGGCGTTGTCGCCTTCCCCCTCGTCCCGGTGGAACAGCAGGGACACTGTGCCGAGCTCCAACCTGGTGCCGTCAAACAACTCCGCCTCGGGCACCGGCACCCCGTCGACGCGGACCCCGTTGTCGGCGCCGAGGTCGCGGACGAAGGTGCGGCCGTCCGGCTCGACGACCACCTCGGCGTGCTCCGGTGACACGGTCGTGTCGAGCAGGCGCAGATCGGCCCGGCGGCTCCGGCCGACCAGGAACCGGCCGACCCCGAGCTCGGTGGCCTGCTCGAGCCCCCCCGCCGGCGCACTGCCGTGCGGCACCGTGCCGGTCCGGCCGCCTGAGGCGAGGTAGAAGCGCGGCCGGCCGGGCACGGCGCCGGCCTGGTCGGCAGCC
>JAYTOZ010000295.1:0-2019 GCA_043747515.1 Frankiales bacterium
GAGGCCCTGCTGGGGTTTGGCTCGCTGGGTGATCGCGCCACCCGCGAGGCCTTCGTGCACACCGCGCGCAGCGTCGTTGACGTGAAGGGCCAACGGGTCGACGGCCGCGAGCGACTCGGTCTGGCCACCGACCTGCCGCTGCTCGTGGTCTGGGGCGAGAAGGACACGATCATCCCGGTCCAGCACGGCCGGGCGCTCGCTGCCGCCGTCCCGACCTGCCAACTCGAGGTCTTCGCGCAGTCCGGGCACTTCCCGCACCTGACCGAGCCGGTGCGGCTGGCGGAGCTCATCGCGAAATGGCTGGCAACGACGACGGGGGGCACGCTGTCCTTCGACAGCCGGCAGCCGTGCTAGAAACATGCGCCCCGACCCTCCTGGAGGTATCACGTGAAGGTGCTCTACACGGCGCAGGCGACGGCGCGCGGCGGGCGTGAGGGTCAGGTGGTCAGCGACGACGGCGTCATCGACCTCGAGCTCGTGTTGCCCACGGAGCTGGGCGGACCCGGCGGCGACAAGAGCAACCCCGAGCAGCTGTTCGCGGCTGGCTACGCCGCCTGCTTCCACTCCGCACTCAAGCGCATCGCCGGCCAGGAGAAGGTCGACGTCGAGGGCTCATCGATCACCGCGCGGGTCGGCCTCGGCCTCGAAGGCGCCGCCTTCGGCCTCGCCGTCACGCTCACCGGCGCGTTCCCGACACTCGACGCCGAGGCCGGTCAGGCGCTGATGGAAAAGGCCCATCAGGTCTGTCCGTATTCCAGCGCCACCCGCGGCAACATCGAGGTCCAGCTAGCGGTCGGCTGATCGCTGCCGTCTCGGCCCCGGCGTGCCGGGGGTCAGACGACGACTCGGCCACCCTTGCCGACCACGACGACCCCGCCCTCGGTGATGGTGAAGCCGCGGGCGAGATCGTGCGCCTGATCGACGCCGAGCGTCGCGCCCGGCAGGACGACGCAGTGCTTGTCCAGGATCGCGTTGCGCACCACGGCGCCCCGGCCGACCTCGACCCCGTCCATCAGCACGCTGCCGCTGATTCGCGAGCCCGAGTGCACCCGGACGCCGGGCGACAGGATCGAGGTGTGGACGGTCCCGCCGGACACGATGACCCCCTGCGAGACCAACGAGTTGATCGCGGTGCCGACCCGGCCCGGCTCGTCGAAGACGAACTTGGCCGGTGGGAGCGACGGTGCGCTCGTCAGGATCGGCCACTTCCGGTTGTAGAGGTTGAACACGGGGTGCACCGAGACAAGGTCCATGTGCGCCTCGTAGTAGGCGTCGAGCGTCCCGACGTCGCGCCAGTAGCCGCGGTCGCGATCGGTGGCACCCGGCACGGCGTTGTCGGCGAAGTCGTAGACCTCAGCGGCGGCGCGGGCCACCATCATCGGGATGATGTTGCCGCCCATGTCGTGGACCGATCCCTCGTCGCCGGCGTCGAGCTTGACCGCCTCGAGCAGCGCCTCGGTGGAGAAGACGTAGTTGCCCATCGAGGCGTAGACCTGCTCAGGGTCGTCCGGCAGCCCCGGCGGGTCCTCGGGCTTTTCCAGAAAAGCCTCGATGGTGCGCCCGTCGGGTGCGGTCTGGATGACCCCGAACCCCTTCGACTCCGACCGCGGGATGCGGATGCCGGCGACCGTCACACCCGCCCCGCTGGCGATGTGCTGCTCGACCATCTGCTTGGGATCCATGCGGTAGACGTGGTCGGCGCCGAAGACCACGATGTGGTCCGGCTGGTCGTCGTACACCAGGTTGAGGCTCTGGTGGATGGCGTCGGCCGAGCCGCTGAACCACTGCGGCCCGAGGCGCTGCTGCGCCGGCACCGGCGTCACGTAGTTGCCGAGCAACGTCGACATCCGCCACGTCGTCGTGATGTGCCGGTCGAGCGAGTGCGACTTGTACTGCGTCAGGACCACGATCCGCAGGTAGCCGGCATTCACGAGGTTGGACAGCACGAAGTCCACCAGGCGGTAGATGCCGCCGAAGGGCACTGCAGGCTTCGCGCGGTCAGCCGTCAACGGCGCCAGC
>JAYTOZ010000296.1:0-3923 GCA_043747515.1 Frankiales bacterium
GTGACGATACGCAGGACTCCCGCCGCTCCGGCCAGGTCGCGAAGCGGCGAGGGTCTCGGCGCGAGGATGCACAGCTGGGTGCCGGCGGCCAACAGTGACCGGGCGGCGGCGAGCAACGCGGTGGAGCGGCCGGAGCGGGCCGGCCCAGCGATCGTGAAGCCCGGTCCGTTCAGCGCCAGGTCGACCGTGACGGCAGCGACCTCGTCCCCACCCACCCCGACGGTGATCACCAGCGGCCCCCGCTGCTCGTTGCAGAGCGGATCCAGCTCGACGTACGTCAGGCGGGTTGGGAGCACCTCGACCCGGAACGGGCGGCGGTTCCGTGGCAAGGCCGGCGCGGTCGCCCAGGTGCTGACGATGGTCCCGAGCTCGGCCGCCTGGGCCGCGCCGCTGCCGTCTGTCCCGAGCAGCGCGATCTGCACCTCGACACCGCTGTCACCCTGAAAGGCCCGACCGTTTTCGATCTGGCCTGGCAGCAGCCGCGGGGACAATCCGGCGAGCGCGTAGTCGCTGCGGTCCGCGAGCCGCAGGCAGAGCGTGTCCTCGATCGAGCTGGAGACCTTGCTGACCAGCGCGCTGCGATCGCCGGCCACGACCACCCGCAGCCCCGCCCCGGGCCCCTCCCGGAGCAGGCGCAGAAACGTGTCGGTCAGCCGCCCCGCGTCGACGTCGTCGAAAGCCGACACGAAGCCCTCCCACCGGTCCACCAGCAGCACCAGGTAGGGCAACCGGTCCGCCACCGCCGCGGCGCGTTGCTCGGCGACGTCGGCGAAACCGCCGGCGGCCAGCAGGTCCTGTCGTCGGGCGAGCTCGACCGTCAGCCGGGTCAGCAGGCGGTCGGCGCGCTCGACCTCGCTGCGCTGGACGACGGCGCCACAATGCGGGAGGCCGGCGAGCGGCAGCAGCGCCCCGTTGCCGCAGTCCAGGGCATACAGGTGCACGTCCTCGGGCTGGCATCGCAGCGCGATCGCCCCGGCGACGGTGCGCAGCATGGTGGACCGGCCGGACCGGGGGGCGCCGACGATCAGCAGATGGCTCCCATGTTCGAGGTCCAGGACTGCAGGGTGTTGAGCTTGCCGCTCCGGCAGATCGACGAGGCCGTACGGCACCGGGCGTAGCGGCACAGCCGGCAGAGACCAGATCGGCACAGGCAGGGCCGGCAGCGCCGCCGCGCCCACTGCGACGATCCCCGTGTCCTCGGTCAGCAACGTCGACAGCGGCACCATCGCCGGCAGCGGCTCAAGCCACGGTCCACGCTGCGGCGGCAGGTCGGCGGCGGCCTCCCGGACGGCTTCGACGAGCGCGTGCAGGTCGGTCTGGTCCTGGTTCGGCTCAGGCTCGGTGCGCGTCGTCGCGGGAGCCGGCAGGCCGAGCGCCGACCAGCCGACCGCCGTGGCCGTCACCGGCACCTGCCGGACGACGGCGAGCCCCGGTCGCCGACCACCCACCCGGGCGGACTGGAACAGCTGCAGGGACCTATGCCCCGTCCGGACATAGCCGCGACCAGGTGTGCCTTTGGCGATCGAGGCGGCGTCCGGGGCGTCGATGACGTCCTGGGACTCGGCCGCGTCGGTCACCCGCAGCGCCACCCGCAGGTTCGTGTTGGCCCGGATCTCCGGGCTGACGACGCCGCTCGGTCGCTGCGTCGCGAGGACGAGGTGGACGCCCAGCGACCGCCCGCGCTGGGCGATGCCGACCAGGCCCCGGACGAAGTCGGGCAGCTCCTCGACCATCGAGGCGAACTCGTCGATGACGATGACGAGCCGGGGCAGCGGCGGCGCGGCGCTGCCCCAGTAGTCCTCGATGTCCTTGGCCCCGACCGCGCCGAGCAGCTGCTCCCGGGTCGTGAGCTCGGCCGACAGTGATGCGAGGGCGCGTTTGACGAGGTGGCCGTCGAGGTCGGTGACCATCCCGACGGTGTGTGGAAGGCGGGCGCAGTCCTTGAACGCCGCACCCCCCTTGTAGTCCACCAGGACGAACGTCATGGCGTCCGGCCGGTTCGCGACGGCCAACGAGGCAACGAGGGTCTGCAGGAACTCGGACTTCCCGGCGCCGGTGGTGCCCGCTACCAGCGCGTGCGGCCCGTCATGTCGCAGATCGAGCGTCCATGCGCCGTCGGTCGTGAGCCCGACCGGTGCGGCGGTGCTACGCCCACCCGAGCGCCAGCGCTTGCGGATGTCGTCGCTATCAGGCGGGTCAAGGCGCAGCAGGTCGAGCAGCCGTGCAGACGAAGGCAGCTGCGACCGGCCGTCCTCGGTGCTGACGTCACGCAACGGGGCGAGCGCACGCGCAACCCGCTCGCCCCACGACGCCGTCACGACATCAGCGCGTACGCCGTCCTGGGGCACGCCGCCGCTGCGACGGACCGTCAGCTCGGCGTCCCCGACGCAGGTCACGACGGCTGAGCACTCCTCGGGCAGGAGTCGTTCGCGGTCGTCGAGGCAGATGGCGTGCACCCCGACAGCGGGTCCTTCGCGCAGGACCTGCGCCATCCCCGAGAGGCCGCGTAGGCCACGGGCGCCGTCCAGGACGACCAGGACGAGCGGCAGTGCGCGCGCCTCCAGCTGGGTGCGCACATCCTGGGCGGCCCGGGTGCGGGCCGCGACCAGGGCGGTCAGCTCGAGCACCCGTTGGGTGAGGCCGTCCAGGCCGTCACCGACCAGGGCCAGGCAGTCCTGGCCGTCGGTCGGGGCGGCATGCGGCAACCAGCGGACCAAGCCCCAGTCGGCCCCGGCAGCTGGGGCCGCCGGGTCCACCAGCAGGACGATCCCCAGATCGCGCGGACTGGACAGGACGGCGGCCTGGGCAACCAGCCAGCGCGCTACCGAGCGGACGTGCGAGCGATCGCCGGCGATGCCCAGGACCCCGATGTCGCGCATCGGCAACACGACCGGCACATCGGCCAATTCGGCGACGGGCGGGGGCGGGTGGTGTGCCGTCGCGGACATGACCCGCACCGAGGTCGGGGCGCTCGCGTTGGTCCCGACACGCAGCACGAGGGTGTCATCGTCGCCACGGCGGCGTTCCCAGAGTCGGCGTCGCGGTCCGGTCGCCATCAGCAGCACCGCGGCCGGATCGGGGAAGGCCTGGCGCCGGCGGATCGCCTCGGCTGCCGATGCCGCGGTGACCTGCCGCTCGGCCTCGAGCAGCGCGGTGGCGTGCGCCCCGGCCGCCCTGACCACCGCCGCCCGGCCGGAGCGCCGGTCTGAGACGAAGGTCGACACGGCGATGACGGGCGACATCAGCGTGAAGAGCAGGAACAGCGGGCTGAGCAGGAAGGCCATGACAACGCCGAGCAGGACCGGCAGCACCAGCGGCAGCACCGCGAGCTTGCGTGGCTCGGTCACCGGCGGCTCGACCGGGAGCTCCACGGTCGTCGACGGCTCGGCCGGGCGCAGCCGTGGCGGGCGGTTGACCTCGAGCGAGCAGTCGGGCCCGGCTGTCACGGCGGCGTCCGGTGGGTCGTACGCCGTGACGGTGAGCAGGTTGCGTCCGACGGTGAGCTGCGTGCCCGGACCTACCGGCACGGCCGAGGTGAGCGGGACGCCGTCGACCAGGATGCGCTGGTCGGGTCCAAAAGCCGCGGCGACGGCGCCGGCCGGGCTGATCGTGAGCCGCAGGTCTTGGCTGCCGACCTCGGCGTCGTGCAGGCGGATGTCGGCAGCCGGTGCGCCGCCGACGACGGTCACGCCGGAGGCCAGCGCGAAGACAGTCCCGGCGTCCGGGCCCCCCACCACGCTGAGCCGGGCGAGGCCGACCTCGTCGGCGACGACCACGCCGGCCGGGCCGCCGAGCCACAGCTCGCACCCGGAGCGGATGCCGGTCGTCCGGACCGTGTCGTTGCTGTCGAGTCGTCGGTTGGCCAACCACAGGCCCGTTCCCGCGCCAGGTGTGAACAGACCGGCGACGGCGAGCTCCACGGC
>JAYTOZ010000297.1:0-7283 GCA_043747515.1 Frankiales bacterium
TGACCCACGCCGAGCCACGCACCACCATCGGGTCGACGAGGTAACGCACCGACAGCCCCTGCGGCCCGATGTAGCCGCGCACGAGCTCCGGGTGGTTGGCAAAGTCCTCGAACGGCAGCACCTCGGCGGGCACCAGGTTGGCCTCGAGCCGCTTCATGTCGATCTCCCGGTCGCCCGGCAGGCCGACGACCAGTGGCTCGGTGCGCCCGTCGGGGTGACGCAACGTCACGACGATGTTCTTCAGGGTCTCGCCGGGCGACACGCCCAATAGGGCGCAGAGCGAGTCGATCGTCGGCGTGTCCGGGGTGTCGACGATCTTGAGCGGTGGCTGCGCCAGCGGGTCCTGCACCGGCAGCGCGCTCGTCTCGACCGCCTCGACGTTGGCGGCGTAGTCGCAGGTGGTGCAGCTGACGAACGCGTCCTCGCCCGTCGGGGTGACCGCAAGGAACTCCTCCGACGCGCTGCCACCCATCGCGCCGCTGACCGCCGACACGATCCGGTAGTCCATCCCGAGCCGCTCGAACGTCCGAACATAGGCAGCCCGATGCGCGTCGTACGACGCCTGCAGGCCCGGCTGGTCGAGGTCGAAGGAATAGCTGTCCTTCATCACGAACTCCCGCCCACGCAGGATGCCGGCGCGCGGCCGGGCCTCGTCGCGGTATTTCGTCTGCACCTGGTAGAGCACGACCGGCAGGTCCTTGTACGACGTGCACTCACCCTTGACCATCAGGGTGAACAGCTCCTCATGGGTGGGACCGAGCAGGTAGTCGCCCCCCTTGCGGTCCTTGAGCCGGAAGATCCCGTCGCCGTACTCCGTCCAGCGGCCGCTCTTCTCGTACGGCTCGCGTGGGATGAGTGCGGGGAACAGCACCTCCTGGCCGCCGATCCGGTCCATTTCCTGGCGCACGATGCGGCTGACCCGCTCGAGCATCCGGACGCCGAGCGGCAGCCAGGAGTAGATGCCGGGCGCGACGCGACGGACGTAGCCGGCCCGCACGAGCAGCCGGTGGCTCGGGACCTCCGCGTCCGCCGGATCCTCGCGCAGGGTGCGCAGGAACAGCGTGGACATGCGCAGCACGGCGGCTCCTCGCGATCGGGAGTGGGCAGCCTATGCCGGGACGAGCACGTCGCCGGTGCGTTCCAGTTTGTGCCACGGCAGGTGTAGCCCGGCCAGTGCGCTGTACACCGACTGGATGACGACGAGGTAGATCAGCTGCCGGTAGAACAGCTGTTGCAGCGGCAGGCTCCACAGCGGCTTGAGGCTTTCGGCGTCCAGGCGCAGCGCGTAGCCGGCGCTGGCGACCCCGATCCCGGCGTACGCCAGCCAGAGCACGGTGACGCGGGTCGCCGAACCGGTGAGCAGGCCGTGGATGGCGAACACGTCGATGACCGGCGCGACCAGCGGCAGCACCACCTGGAAGGCCACCATGTAGGGGATGCCGACCAGGCCGAGCCGCCGGCCGGCACCGCCCTGGACGACCGCGCCGCGGTGCTTCCAGACGCTCTGCAGCGTGCCGTACCCCCACCGATAGCGCTGCTTCCAGAGATCGCCGACGCTGCTCGGCGCCTCGGTCCAGGCGCGGGCCCGCTCCTCGTGCACGACCTCGTAGCCAGCCCGCAGGATGGCCATCGTGAGGTCGGTGTCCTCGGCCAGGGTGTCCGTGCTCATGCCGCCGGCTGCGTCGTAGGCCTGCCGACGAAAGGCCCCCGCCGCCCCCGGAACCGTGGTGATGCAGCGCATCAGGTCGAGCAGGCGGCGGTCGAGGTTGAAGCCCGAGACGTACTCCAGGTGCTGCCAGCGGCCGAGCAGCCCGCTGCGATTGCCGACCTTCGTGTTGCCGCTCACGGCGCCCACGCGCGGGTCGCGCAGCGGCTGCACCAGCTTGGAGATGGTGTCCGGCTCGAAGACGGTGTCGCCGTCGAGCATGACCAGGATGTCGTGCGAGGCCACCTGGGCGGCGGTCCGCAGCGCCACCGCCTTGCCGCCGTTGGGCTGACGCACGAGGCGTACACCGGGCAGCGCGAGCGCCTCGACGAGCTCGCCGGTGCCGTCGGTCGAGCCGTCGTCGACGACCACGATCTCCACCTCGGGATGCGTGCTCGCCGACAGCGACCGCAACGCCTGCTCGATCCCGACGATCTCGTTGTACGCCGGGACAAGGACGCTCACCGGCGGCAGCCACGGTGGCCCGGCGACCCGGCGGCCGGAGACCCGGACGTGCCGGCGGGCCAGCAACACCACCAGGACGGTGCGCAACAGCGACAGCAGGCCGAGCAGGAAGACGATCCAGCCCACGACCGTCACGAGGGCAGCCGCGATGCGCACCGCCAGCAGCAGGGCGCTGCCCTGGGTCTGGCGCAGGGCACCGACAGGCCGGTCACCGGCCGACGCCGGGAGCCCCAGACCGCCCGTGACGGTGCTGAAGCTGTAGCCGGCCCGCCGGTAGCGGTCGATGAGCAGGGGCAGCGCGGCGACGCTCTGCGCGCGGTCCCCACCGGCATCGTGCATGAGCACGATCGCACCGGCCCCGTCGGCCGGTGGTGACCCGCCCGACAGGATCCGCCCGACCCCCGGCCGTTGCCAATCCTCGGTGTCGCGGTCGGCGAGCACCACGACGTAGCCGGCCCTGGTCTCCGCGCGCAGGGCCGTGAGGTCGCGCTGTTCGAGCGCGTCCGGCCCGGATGAGTAGGGCGGGCGCAGCAGGGCGCTGTTGACGTGCGCGCTGCCGGCGAGCCCGAGCTGGCCGAGGGAAAGCTCGAGGTCACGCCGCCAACCGGCCACCCCGGACAGGTCGGTGTGCGACCAGGTGTGGTTGCCGACCTCACTGCCCTCGGCGAGGGCCCGCCGGACCAGGGCGGGATGCCGGGCCGCCCTCGACCCGACCACGAAGAACGTGCCGGGGACGTGCTCGCGGCGCAGGACGTCCAGGACGCGGGGGGTCCATCGCGGGTCCGGGCCGTCGTCGAAGGTCAGGGCGACGGTCCTGGTCGCGAGCGAGCGGGAGGTCAGCCCGTGCGCCCCCGCAATGATCACCGGCCCATGCCCGTCGACCGCGGCGGCGCCCCCGCTGCCACCGGCCGCCGTGCTCGCCAGGCCGACCCCGGCGGTGCTGCTCTGCAACCCCAACGCCGCGAAGATCGTGCACAGCGTCACCGCGAGCAGGCCCCAGTGCACGACCGGGCGTCGGCGCACCGGCGCGACCTGCTCGTGCGACGCCCCTGGGATCGTCGCGGTCAAGGGCTGGGGCTGCGGCTCGGTCGGGTCGCGGGGTGGCTGGGCCGGCTGGCCGCCCGCGGTGACCGCTTCGAGCCGGGCGCGAGGATGACGGCGCCACCGGACCGGCCAGGTGGGCCGGTCGGCCGGCGGCCCCGGGCCGCTCGGGCTCCGGCCGGCGACGCCGGGACAGCGGCCTGCGTCGGCGCCGGCCCCGACACTGGGGCGCCTGCGGCTGCGGGATCGCCGGCGGTGGCTGAAGCGCCGGTCGCCGAGATGTTGCCGGCCACCGTGGGAATGCCGGCCGCCGAGGTGTTGCCAGCCACCGTGGCGCTGCCGGCCGCCGCGGCGCTTCCCGGGGCGGTCCCGAGACCCGCCACACCGGTCGCGGCCGAGGCGCCGGTCGGCGGCGCGACCGTTGCGAGGGCCGAGCCAGCACCTGGTGTGCTGGCCGGTCCGGCTGCCGCGGGCCTGCGCTGCCGCGCACCCGTGCCGTGCAGCGCGGCGCGAGACCCCGGCAGCAGGGCGCCGAAACCCGGGACGTTGAGCGGGAACGCACCGGGTGGCGCGACCAGCGCCACGGCGACCAGGACCAGATAACTGCCGATGAGGAGGCCGGCGGCGACGGTGAGCCGGTGCGCCCTGCGCCGCCGGCGTCCGGTCGGGTCGACGAACACGGCACCTGGCGTGGCAGCACCCGGCTGCTCGCTCACCGCTGACCTCTTCTCGCCGTCCGGGGACCATCGCCCTCAAGGTGCATCGCCCCCGACGCCGACCGTGTTACGCCGTATGCGCCATTAGGCTCAGCCGCGTGCTGGTCCTGCTGCCGCCGTCGGAGGGCAAGGCGGCCGGCGGTAACGGCCCGCCGCTCGACCTGCGAGCCCTGACCCACTCCGGCCTCACGCCGGTCCGGGCCCGCCTGATCGAGGCGGTCGAGCGGCTTGCCCGCACCCGGCCCGAGCAGCTCCGGACCGCGCTGGGGCTCTCCCCCGGGCAGTCCGCTGAGCTGGCCAGCGACGCCGCGCTGCGGACGAGCCCGACCCTGCCGGCACTGGCCCGCTACACCGGGATCGTCTACGACAACCTCGGCTACGCGTCGATGAGCGGCGCGACCCGCCGGCGGGCCAACCACAGCCTGGCGGTGGCCAGTGCGCTGTTCGGCTTACTTGGGCCGGCCGACCTCGTCCCGGCGTACCGGCTCTCGGGTGGGAGCGCCCTGCCGGGGCTCGGGACGCTGCCGCCGATATGGCGACCGGCGCTGGAGGCCGAGCTGGCTGGCGTCAGGGGGCTCATCGTCGACCTGCGCTCAGGCGCCTACGCAGCGTTGGCGCGGGTCCCGAAGGCGGTCCAGGTGCGCGTGTTGCGCGACCAGGACGGCCGCCGGACAGTCGTCAGCCACGACAACAAATGGACCAAGGGGCTGCTGGCCAGGGCGCTGTGCGAGCACGGAGCGCGTACGGTCGCCGACGTGGCCGAGGTCGGGCGCACCGTGTCCGACGCCGTCGAGGTCGACGGCCGGCGGGTCGACCTCGTGCTGTTCGGCCTCGCCTCAACCCGCACCAGCCAGGAGTCCAGATGACCCGATCGGTCCGCGAACGACTGCGCGCGGGGGCGCCGCTCGCCGGCATCTCCCCCGCCGGCAGCCCGGGGGTGAAGAGCGAGAAGCAGGCCGTCGAGCAGACGGCGGCCCTCGCGCCGACCCTCGCCGACCTGCAGGAGCAGCTGTTCGCTAACGGCAAGACCGGGTCCACGCAGCGGGTGCTGCTGGTGCTGCAGTCGATGGACGGCGGTGGCAAGGACGGCGCCGTCAAGCACGTCGTCGGGCAGATGAACCCGGCTGGGCTGTCGATCGTCAGCTTTGGCGCGCCGACCAAGGCTGAGCTCAAGCACGATTTCCTGTGGCGGATCCAGCAGCAGGTGCCGGCGGCGGGTCGGGTCGGGGTGTTCAACCGCAGCCACTACGAGGACGTGCTGATCGTCAAGGTGCACCAGCTCGTCGCGGCCGAGGAGCTGGAGTCCCGCTACGACCGCATCAATGCGTGGGAGGCCGAGCTCGCCGAGCAGGGCGTCGTGCTCGTCAAGGTCTTCATGCATCTGTCCTACGACGAGCAGAAGGCTCGGCTGCTGGGCCGGCTCGACGACCCCACCAAGCACTGGAAGGTCGGCCCCGCGGACGTCACCGAGCGGGCCCGCTGGCACGACTACCAGGCCGCGTACGCCGCGGTGCTCGAACGCTGCAACCCCGACAGCGCCCCGTGGTTCGTCGTCCCGGCCGACCACAAGTGGTATCGCGACTGGGCGCTGACGCAGCTGCTCGTCGAGACGCTGACCGACCTGCACCTGCGTTGGCCGGAGCCGGCAGGGCTCGACCTCGCGGCCATCCGGAGCCAGCTGCTCGCCACCTGAGCCCTCCGCCGCCGGCTACCCCCCTCCCGTCTGCTGTCGTGATCTGGGGGCCGGTTTCGGCTCCCAGATCACGACACGGGACGGTAGGGAACGTCGGGCGACACCAGCCGGCGCAGCTCAGCAGGTCTCGGGGTAGAGCGAGTAGGTCGGGAAGTTGCCGAACAGCTGTCCCTCGCCCTCGGTCACGGCCTGCACCAGCAGGTCGCCGCCGACGAACGCACCCTTCCAGGACGCGCCCTTGCCGCCGAAGACCTCCTCGCGGTCACCCCGGCTGCGCGGTTTGTTGATGCCGACCTTGAAGGCCTGCAGTTGCTCGGCGACCCGCGCCCCGAAGTCGGCGTCGTCGGTGGCGACCGAGGCCACCAGCGAGCCGTTCGAGGCGTTCATCGCCGCGAGCAACTCGGACTCGGTGTCGACGACGACGACCGAGTCGAGCGGCCCGAACGGCTCGGCGTGGTGCAGCGACCAGTTGGTCGGCGGGTTGAGCACGCAGGCCGGGGCCGTGTAGGCGCTGGTGTCCTGGCCGGCCAGGAACCGGCCGTCGGCGACCTCTCCGTGGTAGAGCGGGATGCCTCCGCCGGCGACGGCCTCGGCGTAGCGATCGGCGAGCTCGGTGGCCTTGGTGGCGTGGATCACCGGTCCGAAGTCGAGGTCCGGCAGCGGGTCGAAGGACGTCTCGACGGCCAGCGGGTGGCCGAAGCGCAGCTGTTGCACGACCGGCAGGTAGGCCTCCAGGAAGTCCGGGAAGAGCTCACGCTGTACGACGTACCGCGGGTAGGCCGTGCAGCGCTGCTTGGCGTATTCGAAACCCTTCTTCAGGTGGGCCGACAGCGCGTCCCACCCGCTGAAGTCCCAGATCCCCCAGGCGTTGAGGCCCTCCTGCTCGAGGAAGTGCCGCTTGCCTGTGTCGGCGAGGGTGGTCGCGGCCTTGCGGCCGTTCGTGCGACCGCCGACGAAGGCGAGCGCGCCGATCTCGGGGGCGCTGATCAGGGCGTTGCCCAGCGACGAGCCGACGCCGGACAGCAGGGTCACGGGCAGCCCGCTCCGGCGCATGATCGCGTGGGCGAGCGTCAGGGTGTGGAAGCCGCCCTGCGACGGGGTCTTGGCCACGACGGCGTTGCCGGCCAGCGCCTGGACGAGCTCGGCGTGGACCTGCACCGACATCGGGTAGTTCCACGAAGCGATGTTGCTCACCGGGCCTGGCAGGGGCAGCCGACCCTCGAGCTGCCGCTCGATCTCGCCGAGATACCAGTCGACGCCGTCCAGGGCCCGGTCGACGTCGGCGCAGGCGAGTCGCCAGGGCTTGCCGATCTCCCAGACCAGCAGCAGAGCGAGGGTGTCACGGTGCACCCGCATCTCGGCCACGGCGGCCGAGACCCGGCGCTTGCGCTCGTCGAGATCGATCGCCCCCCATGCCTTGTGCTCATCGGCGGCGTGGACCACCGCCGCGACGGCGTCATCGTGGTCGATCCGCGGCGGACCCTGGATGGGGGTGCCGTCGACCGGAGAGACGTGCTGCCCCGGCGTACCGCTGCGGCGCCACTCACCTCCGGCGAGGTTCAGGATCCGGTCGGCGTCGAAGGCCTCGGGCGCGGCGGCGCGCGCCATGGCGTAGACGTCGTTCCATGAGGTGCCGGGCTTGAGCGAGAGCGTCACAGCGAGA
>JAYTOZ010000298.1:0-2200 GCA_043747515.1 Frankiales bacterium
CCCTCGGCCACAGGCGCGCCCGCAGCGACCCGCCAGGTGTCGCGACCGGCCCGCTTCGCGTCGTACAGCGCCTCGTCGGCCTGACCCAACAGGGCCGTCGGGGTGCCTCCGTGCTGCGGAAAAACCGCCACGCCCAGTGACACCGTGACCTCGATACCCTGCTCGCCCGGACCGTCGAACCGGCTGGCGCCGACGACCTCGCGGATGCGCTCGGCCGCCTGCACCGCCCCGGCCTCATCGGTCTCAGGCAGGATCACGACGAACTCCTCGCCGCCGTAGCGCGCGACGGTGTCGACCTCGCGCACCTGGCCGCGGATGCGACCCGCCAACTCGATCAGCACCGCGTCGCCCCGGGGGTGGCCGAACGTGTCGTTCACGGCCTTGAAATGGTCGAGGTCGAGCAGCAGCAACGCGAGTGGGCGCCTGAACCGGCTGGCCCGTTCGATCTCCTTGCTGATGGTCATCGTGAAAGAGCGGTAGTTCCACAGCCCGGTCAGACCGTCGGTGATCGAGAGCCGCTGCGCCTCCTCGTGCAGCAGGACGTTGTCGACGGCCACCGCGGCCTGGCTCGCGAAGGTTCGGATGGTGGCGAGGTCGCGTTCGTCGAAGCCACCGGTCGCGGCCGAGCCGAACAGGTCGAGCACACCGACGACGGCACCCGAGGACATCAGCGGCACCGCGATGTACGACGTGTCCGGCGGCTCGCCCACAGCCGGCACGAGCGCGGCTGTGTCCCTGTCGGCATGACCCCGGACGGGCTCGCCGGTCTGGGCAACATGGCCCGAGATACCCTCGCCCACAGCGACTGTGAGGTCCAGCGGGACCTCGAGGCCGCGGGAGGCGGACAGCACCAGCTGATCACGGCCTGCGTTGAGCAGCAGCAGCATCCCGCCGCTGGCCCGGGTCGAGGCCATCGCCGATTCGAGCACGACGTGCAGGATCCGGTCCAGGTCGTGGGTGCTCGACAAGGTGTCGCCGAGCCGGGCGAGCCCGGCCTGCAGGTGATCCCGGCCCTCCTCGAGCTGGCTGACGTGGTCGCGCAGGTCCTCGGTCATCATCGCGAAGGCACTGGCGAGGCGCCCCACCTCATCGCGCGACCGGACCTCGATCACCGTCCCCAGGTCACCGCTGACAATGCGTGTCGCGGCGTCGCCGAGCTCATCGAGCGGCCGGGTGGTCACCCGGGCGAGCACGAAGGCCAACCCGCCGGCGACCACGATGGCACCCAGCACGACCGCGGCGATCGTGCCGAACGCCTCCGGGGCCTGGCGGGCCGGTTGCAGCAGGACCACCCCGAACCGCTGCCCCGGTCCCGGCGCGGCGTACGCAGTGACCACAGTCCGGACCCGGCCCCACCGGTGTGCCGTCGCGGCCCGCAGCAGCTCGGGCGGCAGGGTGTCGGTGCCGGCCACCGGACGTCCCTGGGCGACCACCTCGAGCTGGGCCGCGCCGGCGCTCCTGGACAGCTGCGCGAGCAGCCGCCGGTCGAGGCTGAACGACGCGACGGCGGTGCCGGCAACCCGCCCGGTTGCGGTCCGCAGAGGCACGATGGCGCTCACGTAGGCGGCCGAAGACTGGTCGCTCGTGGCGCAGTCCACCGGCTGGGCAGGCACGTTGCCGACCAGCGCGACGACGGCGCCGGCCGGGCCGGTCAGCTGCAGGCCGTCGGCCAGGCGCCGGTCGACAAGTGACTGGGCGGCGACCCGGACCCCTGCGGGGTCCACGCTCCCCGACGCGCGCCCGGCCGCCTCCGCGGTCGATCGGGCCTGGTTGCAGTAGCCGTCGAGGACCTCGACCGTCAGCTGGGCAGCCGCGGTGAGACCGCGCTCCTGCTGCTGCTGCACGGCGCCCGGCAGGATCTTGAGCACCAGGACGCCCCCGACGAGCAGGGGGAAGACCACGACGAGCACGAAGGCGATGGTCAGCCTCCAGCGCAGCGACACCGCAGCGTTCCCTCCCTTCGATCCGATGCCATGCTCCCACGGTGCTGAGCAAGCAGGCGATGCGCCAAACGGTGGACGCGGCGCGTCGGCAGTCCCAGGAGGTGCCTGCTGCCACAGCGGCGGCAGCCTTGCAGGCCGCGCTGGCGGACCTGCTCGGCAGCTCGACCCGTGTCGCGGCGTACATCTCGGTGGGCACCGAGCCGTCGACCCGCGAGCTGCTGCGACCCGGGTGGCTCCTGCCGGTGCTGCTGCCCGGC
>JAYTOZ010000299.1:0-4052 GCA_043747515.1 Frankiales bacterium
CCATCGGCACGCCGTACGCCGTCCTGGTGGCTGTCGTGGCCGCTGCCGCCGCCAGCACCGACGTTCGCCCGGCGCCGGTCCAGGCGTTGCTCGCCGGTCTGCTCGTCGGCTTGCTCGGCGCGGGGTTCGGGGTCGCCCGCGGAACCGGCCGGTGGCGGGGTCTGTTCGCGACCGCCCCCACCCGGCTCCGCGTTGTCGGGGTTGCGACGTCGGCGGCGCTCGCGCTGCTGCTCGGCGCCGGGGCGTTGCTCGCCGGGGGTGCCCTCGCCGCCCACCTCGGCCGGGCCGGGCAGCTGGCCCGGGCCAGCGACCCTGGGCTGATCGGGGGGTTCGCGCTGCTGGCCCTCGGACTGGTGCTGGTGCCCAACCTCGCCGTCTGGGGGGCGTCGTGGTGGGCCGGACCCGGTTTTGCGGTCGGCGCCGGCACCGCCGTCGGGCCGTTCGGCACGACCCTCGGCGCTGTGCCGGCGTTGCCGGTGCTGGCGGCGCTGCCAGCCGGCTCCCCACCCACCTGGCTGGCGGCGCTGGCGCTGGTGGTGCCGGTCGCCGCTGGGGCCGTCGCCGGGCTGCTCGTCGCCCGCCGGGCAGGGGTGCTCGACGCGGCGCTCGTCGGGCCGACCGCCGGGCTTGCCGTCCTGATCCTGGCCTGGCTGTCCGGCGGTCCGGCCGGTGGGTCGCGCCTGACAGCGGTCGGGCCGTCGCCCTGGCGGGTCGGGCTCGCCGTCGCGGTCGAGGTCGGTGTCGCCGCGACGGTGGTCGCGGCCGTCGTCGTTCGCCGCCGTGGCCGCTAGGCTCGCGGCCCCTCGCTCCTGCGCCCCGGAGGCCCCGCTGTTCGCCCGTCTGGTCGTGCTCGCCTCCGGCGAGGGCACCGTGTTGCAGGCGGTCCTGGACGCGTGCACCGAGCCGGCGTACGGCGCGCAGGTCGTTGCCGTCGGTAGCGACCGCCCGGGCACCCGCGCGCTCCAGCGGGCCGGGGCGACGCCGACGTTCGTGGTCGCGCTGGCCGACCATCCGGACCGCGCCGCCTGGGACGCCGAGCTCGCCGACCGGTTGTCGTCGTACCTGCCGGACCTGATCGTCTGCGCGGGCTTCATGCGGATCCTCGGCGCCCCGGTGCTGGAGCGGTTCGGCGGGCGGATCGTCAACACCCACCCGGCGCTGCTGCCGAGCTTCCCCGGTGCGCATGCCGTCCGCGACGCGCTGGCCTACGGCGTCAAGGTCACCGGCACGACCGTCCACCTGGTCGATGAGGGGGTCGACACCGGGCCGGTCCTCGCGCAGGAGGCGGTCGCGGTGCTGCCCGGTGACTCCGAGGACACCCTGCACGCACGCATCAAGGGCGTCGAGCACCGGCTCTACGTCCAGACCATCGGGCAGCTGGCCCGCTCCCTGGAGAGGTCGTCATGACCCAGATCGCCGTCCGGCGCGCCCTTGTCAGTGTCTACGACAAGACCGGCCTTGAAGAGCTCGGGCGGGGCCTGGCGAAGGCGGGGGTCGAGGTGGTGTCGACCGGCTCGACGGCGGCCCGGCTGCGCGACGCCGGCATCGAGGTCACTGCCGTCGACGCGCTCACCGGTTTCCCCGAGTGCCTCGACGGCCGGGTCAAGACGCTGCACCCGATGGTGCACGCCGCAATCCTGGCCGACCGCCGGCTGCCCGAGCACGTCCGGCAGCTGGCCGAGCTCGGCATCGAGCCGTTCGACCTCGTGGTGGTCAACCTCTACCCGTTCAGCGAGACGGTCGCCTCCGGGGCGGCGCCGGACGAGTGCGTCGAGCAGATCGACATCGGCGGCCCGTCGATGGTCCGCGCCGCCGCCAAGAACCACCCGTCGGTCGCCGTCGTGGTCGACCCGTCGGCCTACGCCGGGGTCCTCGAGGCCGTCGAGGCGGGCGGCTTCACCTTCCAGCAGCGCCGGGCGCTCGCCTCGCTGGCCTTCCAGCACACCGCGGCGTACGACGTGGCGGTCGCCTCCTGGTTCGCCGCCGCCTACGACGGCAGCGACGCCGTAGAGGGATTCCCGGCTTTCGTGGGCGCGACCTTCTCGCGGTCGGCAGTGCTCCGCTACGGCGAGAACCCGCACCAGCGCGCCGCGCTCTACGTCAGCCCGGATGCCGGCGACAGCCTCGCCACCGCCACGCAGCTGCACGGCAAGGCGATGAGCTACAACAACTACGTCGACACCGATGCGGCCCTTCGGGCCGCGAACGACTTCATGGCGACAACGGTCGCGATCATCAAGCACGCCAACCCGTGCGGCATCGCAACCGGGGCCGATGTGGCCGAGGCGCACCGTAAAGCGCATGCCTGCGACCCGGTCTCGGCTTTCGGTGGGGTCATCGCCACCAACGCCCCGGTGTCGCTGGCGATGGCCGAACAGGTCGCCGAGGTGTTCACCGAGGTCATCGTCGCACCGGCGTACGACGAGGGAGCGCTCGAGGTGCTCGCCCGCAAACCCTCGATCCGGGTGCTGCAGACGACCGGACGCCCCGGCGGGCTGGACCTGCGCCAGGTGTGCGGTGGAATCCTGCTCCAGGAGACCGACTGGATCACCGCACCGGGCGACGACCCGGGCGCGTGGACCCTGCAGACCGGCCCGGTGGCGTCCGCCGAGGTACTGGCCGACCTTGAGTTCGCTTGGCGGGCGATCCGCGCTGCGAAGAGCAACGCGGTCCTGCTCGCCCGCGACGGGGCGACGGTCGGCGTCGGGATGGGGCAGGTCAACCGGGTTGACGCGGCGCGGCTCGCGGTGGCCCGCGCCGGCGACCGGGCCGGCGGTGCGGTGGCGGCCTCCGATGCGTTCTTCCCCTTCGCTGACGGACTGCAGGTGCTGCTCGACGCGGGAGTCCGCGCGATCGTCGAGCCGGGTGGCTCGGTCCGGGACGCGGAGGTCATCGCCGCGGCCGCGGCGGTCGGCGCCACCGTTTACTTCACCGGCACCCGGCACTTCGCCCACTGACGGGGCGGGTCAGGGCAGGCGGCGGGCCCAGACGGCCCACAGCGGGTCGTGCCGCCAGGTCGCCGTCAGGCGTTGTTGCACGACCGGCTCGTCGTACGCCCCGGCGAGCCGATGGTAGGTCGCGACGACCTGCGGCCGGACGTCCTCGTCGACCGCCAGCCAGCCGCGGACGGCCTTGGTCGGAAACAGCCGGTTGGAGAAGGTGCAGACGCTGAGCCCGCCGGGCCGCAGGATGCGGGCGACCTCGGCGAGCACCTCCACGGGGTGCACCAGGTAGTCGATGCTCACGCAGTTGACGACGGCGTCGAACGAGCTGTCGGCAAACGGCAGGACCGGCTCGAGATTGAGGTCGAGCACGACCCGCCGGTCGGCCATCGGGTTGGCGTCGAGCTCGACGGCGTTGAGGCCGAGCACGGTCAGCGACGCCGGCCGGGTCGAGAAGTGGCTGACCCATGAGGACATCAGGTCGAGCACGTCGCCGGTGAGGCCCAGCTCGTCGTAGAGCTGCGCCACGGCTGCGATGGCCCGGTCGTCGATGTGGGTGACCAGGCGCGGCTGGGCGTAGAACTCGGCGTCCGGCGACGGATCGGCCCGCTCGAAAAACCCGTCGGGGAACGTGTCCCGGGCTGCAGCGCTCACGCAGGCAGGGTAGGTCGCCCCGCTCGTCCTGGCAGACTCACCCGGCATGACCGCCCGACTGCTGCCCGGCGCGCCGGTGGCCGACGCTGTTCTTGCCGACCTCGTGCCCCGGATCGGTGCGTTGATCCGAGCGGGGCACCGGCCGGGCCTCGGGACGGTCCTGGTCGGCGACGACTCGGCGAGCGCCGGCTACATCCGGATGAAGCAGGAGAAAGCCGGCTCACTCGGGCTGACCTCGCCGCACCGGCACCTGCCGGCCGATGCCACGCAGAGCCAGCTGGTCGGGGCGATCCGGGAGCTGAACGACGACCCGTCGGTCGACGCGATGCTGGTGCAGCACCCGGTGCCGCCGGGGCTCGACTACGAGGCCGCGCTGCTCGAGATGGACCCGGACAAGGACGTCGACGGGCTGCACCCGGTCAACATGGGCCGGCTCGCCCTCGGCATGCCCGGGCC
>JAYTOZ010000300.1:0-4476 GCA_043747515.1 Frankiales bacterium
GCGCCGTGCGTGACGTCCGGGTCGTCGCCGGCGTCCTTGACCACGACCGCCTCGGCTCGCTCCGCCTCGATGTCGCAACGCTCGACCGGGAACGAGACCCGCTGCCCAGCAGGCAGTCCCACCTCGACACGCATCTGTGGTTGCTGGGTGGCGAGCGCGGTGACGGCCGCCTTGGCCGCAGCGGCGCTGCAGGTGCCGGTCGTCCAGCCCGACCGCAGCGCCTTGGTGCGCACCCGGGCGGTGCGGGGCAGGGACGGCTCGCGCAGCTCCGGTGCCTCGCTCACTGCTGCTCCTGGACCAGCGCACGGTCCCTGGCCTTCAGTTCAACCCGCGCTGCGGCACTCTCGACCTTGCGGTGCTCGTGGAAGTGCCCGGGGTGGTAGAGGTGCGAGCGCGTCCCGCCGGCCGCGAGCGCCGGGCCGACGAGGACCATCGTGTGCTTGTAGAGCTTGTGCTCCTTGACCTTCGCGGCGAGCTCGCCCAGCCGGCACTCGAAGACCAGTTCGTCCGGCCAGGTCGCGGCGTAGGCGACGACGCACGGCGTGTCCTCGTCGTACGTCCCCGCCGCGAGCAGCTCGTCCTGCAACTGCTTCGTGCGTGCCGCCGACAGGAACAGCGCCATCGTCGTGCCGTGCGCGGCGAACGACCGGACCGTCTCGCGCGACGGCATCGGCGTTTTGCCGCCCTCGAGCCGGGTGAGCACCACCGACTGGGCGATCTCGGGGATGGTCAGCTCGCGCTGGACGATGGCCGCCACGGCGCTGAAGCTGCTGACCCCCGGGATGACTTCGGTCGCGAGGCCCAGGGACGTGCACAGCTCGTGCTGCTCCTGGGTGCCGCCCCACAGCGCCGGGTCGCCCGAATGGATCCGGGCGACCCGCAGGCCCTCGCGGGCGGCCCGCTCGTAGAGATGGGTGATGCCCTCCATCGAGTGTTCGGCGGAGTTGACGACGACCGCGCCGGGCCGGGCATGGACCAGCACGTCCTCGTGCACGAGTGAGGCTGCCCAGATGACGATGTCGGCCTCGGCGATGCGCTGCGCCGCCCGCAGGGTGAGCAGGTCTGCCGCCCCCGGACCGGCCCCGACGAAAGAAACCAACCCGGTCACAACTTGCCTCCGCGGGATGTACGCCGAGCCGGTGCGATCACCGTCGACAGATAGGGAGCCACCTCGGGCACGGGGCCGAGCTGCTCGTCCGGCAGCCCGAGCGCTGCACCGAAGACGGCGTCGTCGAGCCGGCCGTGCCGGGCGAGCACCTCGCGGATGGCGGCCATCTGCCGGCCACCCTTGTAGGCGACCACGCTGTCGAAGTGGGTGATGGCCTCCTCGAAGGCCTCGATCCCGGCGGTCAGCGGCAGCAGGGCGAGCGACTCGGTGCCCTCGCACAGCACAGTGCCGGACCGGGCGGCGAGGTCCTGCATCGCGGTGATGCCCGGCACCGTGGCGATCTCGACCGTCGGGACCCGCTCGCGGACAGCATCGGCGAGGTAGGTGAACGTGCTGTACACGTTGGGGTCGCCGATCGTCGCGAAGGCCACCGAGCTGTTGCCCTGCAGCACCTCGGCGACCCGGTCGGCGGCCGCCTCCCACGCGTCCCGACGGGCGGGGGTGGCCCCACCGCGGTCGTCCAGCGCAAAGATCAACCGCTCGATCCGGTCGTGGTCGACGTGCGCCCGCACGGTCGCCTCGGCCCGGCCCTGCTCCACCGGGTCCATCACCGGAACGACGACGAGGTCGGCCTCGCGGAGCACGCGGACACCCTTGACGGTCACGAGCTCCGGGTCACCCGGGCCGACACCGACTCCGGTCAGACGCATGCGTCCACGAACCTCTCCGCTGCGCCGGCGACCCCGGCCCAATGCAGGTGCAGGTAGGACGCGTGGACGCCGCCAAGCACGTAGCCCTCGCCGCTGCCCCACGCCGCGGCGCCGCTGCCGGTGACCTGGGTGCGGTGGAATTCGTGTCCGACCACGGGCCCGTGGGCGAGCCAGCTCGGCGTTGCCGGTTCGGCGTGGCGATAGCCCAGGGTGAGCTTCGCTGTCATCCGGCCGTCGGCGGGCAAGACCCCACACATCGGTCGCCCGTCGAGGGTGTCGCACAGGTAGAGCAGGCCGGCACACTCAGCGCTCACCGGGGCGCCGGTCGCGGCGAGCCGGCCGACATCAGCGCGCAGCTCGTCGTTGGCACTGAGCTGCTCGGCGTAGACCTCCGGGAAGCCACCGCCGAGCACCAGCCCGGCGGTGCCCTCGGGGAGCGTCCGGTCGCGCAGCGGATCGACGACGTGGACGTCGGCGCCGGCCGCGTCGAGCAGCTCGGCGGTCTCGGCGTAGGAGAACGTGAAGGCCGGGCCGCCGGCGACCGCGACGACCGGGCGCGAGCTTCGCTCGACCCGGGCGGGCGCCCAGGGCTCGTCCGTCAAATCCCCTGCGGACTCGGCGATCTCGACCAGCGCCTCGAGATCGAGCGCCTGGCCGCACAGCTCACCCAGGCGACGCACGCTGGCCAGAGCCTCGGGGGCGCGCTCGGCGACCGGCACGAGCCCGAGATGACGACTGGGCGTGGCGACGTCGGCCTCGCGGCGCAGCACGCCGAACACCGGGGCGATGCCGGCGAGCGCCCGGCGCAGCAGCTGCTCGTGACGGTCGCTCGCGACCCGGTTCAAGACCACCCCGGCAAGGCGCAGATCCTCGTCGTAGGAGGCGAACCCGTGCACCAGCGCGGCGACCGACCGACTCATCGAAGAACCGTCGACCACGAGGACGACGGGGGCGTCCAGCAGGTGGGCCACGTGTGCGGTCGAGCCGTACTCGGTTGCGCCTTTCCCGTCGTACAGGCCCATGACGCCCTCGACGACAGCGATGTCGGCGCCGGCCGCACCATGCAGGAACAGCGGCGCGACGAGGTCCTCCCCGACGAGCACCGGATCGAGGTTGCGGCCAGGCCGGCCGGCGGCGAGGCCGTGGTAGCCCGGGTCGATGTAGTCGGGGCCGACCTTGTGCGGCGAGACCTGCAGACCACGCGCGCGAAGCGCCGCCATCAGGCCGGTGGCGACGGTGGTCTTGCCAGCACCGCTGCCGGGGGCGGCGATGACGAGGCGCGGGACGTTCACCACGTCGCGCCGCCGCTGCTCCGTGCGCCGCGTGGAGCGCCCCGGAGCGGGCCCGACGTAGAACGATCATCACCTGCGCGCGGTCGTTCGAGGCTCACCATTCGATCCCCCGCTGACCCTTCTGGCCGGCATCCATCGGGTGTTTGATCTTTGTTGTCTCGAGCACCAAGTCGGCGGCCGCGATGAGCCGGGGGTCCGCGTCGCGGCCGGTGATCACGACATGCTGGGTGCCCGGCCGGTTGGTCAACGTCTGGACGACGTCGTCGACATCGACCCAGCCCCAGCCCATCGGATAGGTGAACTCGTCCAGGACGTAGAAGCCGTAGGTCTGCGCGGCGAGGTCGCGCTTGACCTGCGCCCAGCCCTCGCGGGCATTGGCGGCGTGGTCGTCGTCGGTGCCCTGCTTGCGGGTCCAGGACCAGCCCTCTCCCATCTTGAACCACGCGACGCTGCCGCCCTCGTCGCTCGCACCGAGCACCCGCAGGGCCGCCTCCTCCCCGACCTTCCACTTGGCGCTCTTGACGAACTGGAAGACCCCGATCGGCCAGCCCTGGTTCCAGGCACGCAGGGCGAGCCCGAAGGCAGCGGTGCTCTTGCCCTTCATCGCGCCCGTGTGCACGACCAACAGCGCGCGATTGCGGCGCTGCCGGGTCGTCAGACCGTCCTCTGGCACCGACTCGGGCACGCCCTGGGGGCTCATGCGGCCCGCACCACGGACGTGAGATTCTCGGCCGACAGCTCCTCGATCCGCAGCGCCGTCCCACCGAGTTGTCCGCCGAGCCGGGTGGCGAGCCCCAGCCGGACGGGCCCGCTCTCGCAGTCCACGACGACAAACGCCGCGCCGGAACGCGCCAGGTGCGCAGCGGCCAGCTCGGGCGCCGGGCCGCTTGTATGCCGGCCGTCGGTCACGACGACGACCAGCGCCCGGCGGGCAGGATCGCGGACGGCCTCGACCCGGAGCACCTCGGCGGCCCGCAGCAGGCCGGCCGACAGCGGCGTGCGGCCGCCTGTCGGCAGCTCGGCCAGCCGGGTCGCGGCCGCGTCGACCGACGAGGTCGGCGGCAGGACCAGCTCGGCTCCTGCCTGCCGGAAGCTGACCAGGGCCACTTTGTCGCGCCGCTGGTAGGCATCGAGCAACAGCGAGAGCACTGCTCCCTTCACCGCGCTCATCCGCTGCCGCGCAGCCATCGAGCCTGATGCGTCGACGACGAACAGCACGAGGTTGCCCTCGCGTCCCTCGCGGACAGCCTCGCGCAGATCGGTCGACCGCAGCACGACACCGGCCCCTACCCGGCCGCGCCGAAGCTGGTGCGGCGCGGCCGCGCGCAGGGTGGCGGCGAGGTGCAACGAGCCGAGCCGGCCGTGT
>JAYTOZ010000301.1:0-1701 GCA_043747515.1 Frankiales bacterium
ATCGGCCGGCACGCCTTCGGTGACCAGTACCGCGCGACCGACATGGTCGTGCCCGGCGCGGGGACGCTGACGCTGACCTTCCAGCCGGCCGATGGCGGCACTGCCACCGAGCTCAACGTCTTCGACTTCCCCGGTGGGGGTGTCGCCATGGCGATGTACAACCTCGACGCCTCGATCCGGGACTTCGCGCGTGCCTCGCTGCGCTACGGACTCGACCGCAAACTGCCGGTCTACCTCTCGACCAAGAACACGATCATGAAGGCCTACGACGGGCGCTTCAAGGACCTGTTCGCGGAGGTTTTCGAGGCGGAGTACGCCGTCGACTTCAAGGCCGCCGGGATCACCTACGAACACCGGCTCATCGATGACATGGTCGCCGCCGCGATGAAATGGGAGGGCGGCTACGTCTGGGCCTGCAAGAACTACGACGGCGACGTGCAGTCCGACACGGTCGCGCAGGGCTTCGGCTCGCTCGGTCTGATGACATCGGTGCTGATGACGCCGGACGGCACGACGGTCGAGGCCGAGGCCGCGCACGGCACGGTGACCCGGCATTACCGCGAGCACCAGAAGGGCAACCCGACCTCGACCAACCCGATCGCATCGATCTTCGCCTGGACCCAGGGGCTGTCCTACCGCGGCAAGATGGACGGCACGCCGGAGGTCACCGCCTTCGCCGAGACCCTGGAGAAGGTCTGCATCCAGACCGTCGAGCAGGGCAACATGACCAAGGACCTGGCCCTGCTGATCGGTCGCGACCAGCCGTTCCAGACGACCGAGGATTTCCTCGCCTCGATCAAGGCCAACCTCGAGAAGGCGATGGCGTAGCTACGCTGGTCGACGTGGACCACCCCGAGGGCCCCAGATGACCGACGTGCTTGTCAGCATGGCGCTGATCCTCGCGCTGATCTTGTTCGGGGCGGTGTTCGTCGCGGGGGAGATCGCCTTGGTGAGCCTGCGCGAGAGCCAGGTCAAGGGCCTCGCCGCCGGCAGCCGGCGCGGGCAGCGGGTTGCCGGGCTGGCCGCGACCCCCAACCGTTTTCTGGCCGCCGCGCAGATCGGCGTGACGTTCGCCGGCTTCATGTCCGCGGCCTTCGGCGAGTCGCGGCTGTCGAGCCATCTGCAGCCGCACCTGGAGGACCTCGGCGTCTCCAAAGGGCTGGCGGACGTGCTGGCGCTGGTGCTCATCACCCTCGCCATCAGCTACGTCGCGATCGTGGTCGGGGAGCTGGTCCCCAAACGGCTCGGCCTGCAGCGCGCGGAGGGCACGGCGCTGTTGCTCGCGCCGTTGCTCGACGGCTTCGCCAAGGCCGTCCGCCCGTTCATCTGGCTGCTCTCGCGCAGCACCGATGTGGTGGTGCGGCTGCTCGGCGCCGACCCGAAGGCCAAGCGCGAAGCGATCACCGAGGAGGAGTTGCGTGGCCTGGTCGCCTCCCACGAGTCGTTGACCCAGGACGAACGCAAGCTCATCGACGAGGTCTTCGCCGCCGGGGAGCGCCGGTTGCGCGAGGTGATGGTGCCGCGGACCGAGGTGGCCTTCCTCGACGCGTCGATCACCGTGCTGCGGGCCGCCCAGATCACCGCCGATGCGCCGCATTCGCGCTACCCCGTCGTACGCGGGTCGCAGGACGACGTGCTGGGATTCGTGCACGTACGCGACCTGCTGGTCCCGGCGTCGAGGGACCGCGGGCTCAAAGTTGG
>JAYTOZ010000302.1:0-3097 GCA_043747515.1 Frankiales bacterium
CGGTCCCGCTTCGGGTACGACGATGAGGAGCCGTGCCGTGCCTGCTCGCGGCGGCGGGATGCTTCGGCCGAAGCCGGAGCTGCATCTTCGGCCGGGTGGCATGCTGGTGCTGTAGGCCGGCAGCGAGCGGGGGCGCGGGATGTCAAGCGGGGAACGGTTGCGCGCCGAGTTGGGCGCGGCGGTGTCGGGTTCGGGTAGTGGGCTGGCGCTTGCAGACGGTTTGTGTCGGGCGTGCGTGGGGCTGTTGAAGGTCGATGGGGCGTCGATCTCGCTCACGTTGGACGGGACGAACCGGGGGACGGTCGGGGCCAGCGGGGAGTTGAGTCGGCGGCTGGATGCGCTGCAGTTCACCTTCGGTGTAGGTCCGTGCTTGGACGCTGTCCGTGATGGAAGCCCGGTGCTGGTGGCGGACTTGGACGATCCGGTCGAGACCCGCTGGCCGGCGTTCACCGGGGCGGTTCTGCAGGCGGGGATCTCGGCGGTGTTCGCGCTTCCGGTGAGACTGGCCTCCCAGTGGGTGGGCGCGTTGGACCTCTACCGCACCAGGCCCGGGCCGCTCGGCGACCATGCCCTGGCCGGTGGGTTGCTGGCCGCCGAGCTCGCCGCGCTACCGATGCTGGATGTGCTCACGGAACACCGGGACGTCGTCAGCCGGGGAACACAGGACGGTTGGACGCAGCTGGCGTCGCTGGACCGCGTCGAGGTCTACCAGGCCACTGGCATGATCATCGGAGCCTTGAACGTCGATCCGGCCGAGGCGCTGGCCCGGCTCCGGGCGTACGCCTTCGCCCGCGGTGTGACCGCCGCCGAGCTGGCCTGGCAGATCGTGGAGCGCCGGCTGAGACTGGACGGCCCGGATTGGCTGGACCTCCCGGACTGGCGCGACCCTGCAGACCCGGACCGGCCGTCGTGGTGAGCCGGACCGAGCGTGATGTCGCCCGGGTGTTCGTCGCCCTGGCCGGCGGCCTGGCCGGCGGCCAGGACGTCGTCGAGCTGCTCACGACGTTGACGGCGGAGTGCGCCCGGCTGCTCGATGTGGCGTCCGCCGGGCTGTTGCTCGCCGACCAGCGCGGGGTGCTGCAAGTGATCGCAGCGTCGTCGGAACGCACCCGCGAGCTGGAGGTGTTTCAGCTTCAGCGCGCGGACGGCCCGTGCCGGGACAGCTACCTCGACGGCGTCGCGATCAGCGTCCCGGACTTGGCGGCCCAGATCGACCGGTGGCCGCAGTTCGCCCCGCACGCCCTGGCGGCCGGGTTCGTCAGCGTGCACGCACTGCCGATGCGGCTGCGGGAGGTCCGGCTCGGCACGCTCGGGCTGTTCGGCACCAGTGTCGGTGACCTCAACCCCGATGATCTGAACCTGGGTCAGGCGCTCGCTGACGTCGCGAGTGTCGCGCTGGTGCAGGACCGAACTGCTGGCGACCGCGCAGCGATCAATGTGCAGCTGCAAGCCGCGCTGACCAGTCGGGTGGTGCTCGAACAGGCAAAAGGTGTGTTGGCCCATCAAGGTGAGCTGTCAATGCAGGACTCGTTCGCCGTCCTGCAGGGGTACGCACGAGACCACAATCTGCGCCTGTCCGACGTTGCCGGTGCTGTCGCCACGCGACAGCTGCCCGGCCAGCTGCTGCTCGATCACGCCCGGATCCGGACGACCGGCCAGACTTGAGCATGCCGGTCGGTGCGCAGACCCGCCGATCGCCTCCATCTGCCTACGGCGCTGATCGAGGCTGAGACCCGGCGCAACAGCGTGGCTGACTGGCTGCTGATCGGTGACGGACCGGAGTGGGCGGTATGGCTTCCGTGCTGTTGCTCTGGACCTCCGGCGACGCCACACATTCCGTGCGCGTCTCGAGCAGCCATGGCGCACCCCGCCCGCCTGATCGTCACCTCCGCTGAAACGGCGGCTGCCGACATCGCGCGCTCATGGCCGTCAGAGCTGATGGTCATAGCGTTGAAGGTCGCGGAACAACACGTCCTGGTCGTCGTCGGCGAGGCCGCCCTGGATACCGCTGAGCAGCTGCGAACCCAACTCATCGAGATGCTGCCCGACAAGGCGTCATCAGTGATCGTCGACCTCGGGTCTTTGGACTTCTGCGACCTGCATGGCCTGGACGCTCTGCATGACGCCACCCAGGTAGCCCACGACGCCGGCGTCGCGCTGACCTTGCGCGGGGTGTCAGCGCAGCTGTCCTGGCTGCGCCGCACCTACCCACCCCCAAACCGGGTCCCGCCGCCCTCCACACTGGGGCGTTGCCCAGCCCGCGCCCGGCCGGCTCGACGCCCGGAACGCAACAACCCCGCGGACCCCCGCGGCGCCTCAGATCCCGTCACCGATGGCCCCCGGCCGGCCAGGTCCGGCAGCAGGCGGTCGGCGCCAAGCGCGCTCTGCCGACCTCACCGGTGGGCCTGGCTGCGCTGGCGCCGGCCGCGCCACCGACCTGCCGAGCAAGAACCTGACCGCAGCGGGCGGTGAGCGCCCCGGCGCGCCTGACGGTGTCGTGCACGAACGGCAGACCGTGCTTGAGGTGCTGCGGGCGCCGGAGCACTGCGACCTGGCTGGTCAGTTCACGTTCGAGGCGCTCGTTGCACCGCCGCAGTTTGTCCAACTCAAGCTGCTCCGCGGATTGCTTGATCGGCCGTGGCGTGCCGACCAGACCGGCCAGCGAACCGGTCCTGGTCGCCCGCCGCCACTCAGTGACGTGCGAGGAGTACGACCCCTCCCGGCGCAGTAACCCGCCCTTCGCGCCGGCGTCGGTGCAGCCGTCGTACTGCGCCACGATCGCGAGCTTGTACTCCGCGGTGAAGCAACGTCGGCGAGGCCGAACCGCCGAGTCCTCAGCGGTCAGGCGCCCATCATCGGGGCGTCACAGCAGCGCAGTCGTCAAGGTCATCAGGCTGGGTGATCGACCCTCGCCCTGCAGGGATGAAGGTCTACAGCAGGTGTCTCACGAGAGCCTGCCAGACAGGGCCCGCGCGTGTGCATGGCCCGGAGGAGGGCAAACACCGCTGTTCGGGCCTGTGTGGTGAAGCCAGCTGCGTGAGCCGCCGAGGCGGGACTTTCGGCTCTGCCCCGGCGTCCACTTCCGTGGCACGTTGCC
>JAYTOZ010000303.1:0-2160 GCA_043747515.1 Frankiales bacterium
CCACTCGTCGAGCACCAGCCCGGCGACGCTCGCTGCCGGGTCGTAGCCGGCTGGCGCGTCCACCAGCACGGCAGTCACCGGCTTGTCGGGACTGGCCGATCCGTCCTTCAGTCCTTGCCCGAGCCAGCCCTGCACTCCAGCCGTGCCCACGACGGCGAGCTGCGCGACCGTCAAGCTGCGCGACCCGACAGTGGCATCGACGAAGAGCAGCGTCTCCGCGTAGCGGGCGATGCCGGGGCGTACGGTGGCGAGGTTACGCAGCCAGCGCCGGATCGGCGCCCGGCCGGGCGTGAGCTGCCCCAGGGTCTGCGCAAAAAGGTCGGTGCCGCCACTGACCGAGCTGAGCGCGCGGAAGCCCGGGCCGAAAACCGCCTCGGCGAGGGCCCTGACGGCCGCATCGTCACCGATTCCCGTGGCCAGCAGCTGTTCTGCGCTGTCCCGGCGCTTCTTGCCCTCCGCCAGGGCGGCCGCGGAAGCCGCCGCTGGGAAGCCGATCCCGAACTCCCAAAGACCCGCGATCGCGTCTGGTTGGGACGTCTCGACAGCCGCGACGGCGGCCCGAAGGCTGCTCACGATGCTCGGCCACGCGGAGATGTCAGGCGCGACGCGGGTACGCGCGGGCTGGTCGTTGCCGCGCGCGAACGACGCCGGCGTCAGCTCGATCGCTCCAGCGATCAGCCGCTGCAGGGACGCCGCAACAACGGCGACTTCACCGATCGCGCGTAGTCCCGCCGGCCACGCCGGGTCGCGCTCGGCCGCCAACGGCCCACCGAGGCGGGCCTCGAGCTGGCCGGCATCGGCGACCACGTCAAGCGCTGACAGGCCGAGCGCGTCCAGGGTGCTTCGGGTGCCGTTCGGGGCGACCCGGACGACGATCTGGCGGGCGGGTCCGAGCCGCCCTTCGGCCCACGCGGCGAGTCGCGGTTCGGCCTTCGCGCGGGCGGTGTCGGCCGACCAGCCTCCGGCGCCGGGGGCGGTCCCGTCGAACAGCAGCAGCACCCGGTGGGTGAGCGCGGCGGCCCGGGTCGGGGTCCGCACCACGTCGGGGTCGACCGGTGGCGCGTCACCTCCGGAGGCCGCGTCCATGGTGGCGGCCGCGCGGGCGGTGTTGCCTTGTACGAGGTGATGCACGGATTCGGCGAGCAGCAGGTCCGACACGGCGTCGTTCGCGTCCGCGACCTCGGCCAGGATGGCCTCCAGCGCGGGCTGGTGGGTGGCGAGGTCGGGCCAGACCCCGGCCGCGGACAGGTAGGGGTTGTCCGCTGGCGCGACCGTGAGCTTGTCCCAGATCGTCTGCTGGTCTAGGTGTAGCAGCCGTACGCCGTCGACCACGCCGGTCGCGGCGAGGGCTTCTTGGGCCGCGGGCGGCGGCGCGTCCGCACGGGCGATGAGCTGGCCCGCCGCGCACGGCGCGAGGGCGCGCAGCGACAGCGTGTAGATGTCGAGGCTCTCTTCGTGCAGCCGCCGTTCGAGCAGGTAGCCCAGCAGCGCACCGAGCGACTGGCCCTGCCGGACGCCGTCGAGCAGGTCCATGGCCCGCCGGACCCGCCGGCTCGACAAGTCGATGGACAGCGCGGACGTCCCTGAGGCGTCAGGGTTGTGGGTGAGGTAGCCGCTGCGCAGCACCCCGGCGGTGGCCGCGTGCGTGAGGCTCGGTGTGTGCAGGTACCCGCCGGTGCGAGCCGTCGCGACGTCGGGCTCGAGGCCCTCGACCCAGCCGTAGGCACCGAGCAGCAGTCCCTGTGGCTGCGCGGCGCGGAGCTGCCGGAGGCGGGCGGTGGCCACCGAGCTGACCCACGCGTCGTAGCGGTGGCTCGCGCAGTCGAGGGATTCGGCGACCGCGATCCGGCGCTGCTCCAGGTCGGCGGTGATGAGCCGGGCCGCGCCGGCTTTCCACTCCGCCAGCCGGGCCTGGGCGCGGAAGTAGGCCCCGAGCACCGAGAGGTACTGCGCGCCGGCTTCTTGGGCGGGCAGCTCCAGTGCTGCGTGCGCGAGGCTGGTGCGGGCCGCCAGCACCGGCTGCTGGAGGGCGAGCGTCGCCGGTCCGATAACGCCGAACCGCTGTCCGAGTTGGTCTGCCAGCTGGTGCAGCCGTACCGGGTCGGGCTGGGTTTCGGTGAAGGTGCTCTGCACGAGGTCGGCGAGATCGCCTGCCTGCGC
>JAYTOZ010000304.1:0-1629 GCA_043747515.1 Frankiales bacterium
CGGAGCAGCCCGGGCAGCACCAGGTTGGCGTAGGCCCCCTGCTCCCGGACCGCCACCAGGACGTCGTACGCCGTCCTGCGGGTCGGGTCGCTCTTGGGCGCGCGCAGTTGGGGGCGGGTCGGCTTGCGCGATGGCGCGGTCATCGCAAGCGTTCCCCCGGTCCGATCCGGAGTCCTCGCAACCAGTCGGCCGCAGGCATCGGCCGCTTGCCTTCGGGGCGGACCTCGCCGAGCCGGACCGCGGTGGTGGCGGTGCCGACGAGATCGCCCTGCAGGGCGCCTGGCTCGAGGTGGTGCTCGGTCGGGCTGACCGGGCCGAGCTTGATCCGCCGATTGGCAACGATCGTCCAGGCCCCCGGCGCGGGGGTGCACGCGCGGATCAGCCGGTCGACCCGCAGGGCGGGCGCGGTCCAGTCGACCCGGGCGTCGTCGACGGTGAGCTTGGGCGCGAGGCTCACCCCCTCGGCGGGTTGCGGGACGGCCGACAGCGTGCCGTCCTCGAGCGCGTCGATGGTCGCGACGAGCAGGCCCGCGCCCGCGGCGGCGAGGCGGGCCAGCAGGTCGCCGCTCGTGTCGGTGGGCCGGATGATCTCAGTGACGACGCCGAGCACGGGGCCGGTGTCCAGACCCTGTTCGAGCCGGAAGGTGGACGCGCCGGTCACCTCGTCGCCGGCCAACACGGCGTGTTGGACGGGCGCCGCGCCACGCCAGGCCGGCAGCAGCGAGAAGTGCAGATTGACCCACCCGAGCGCCGGCACGTCGAGGGCCGCGCGGGGCACGAGTGCGCCGTAGGCGACGACCGGACAGCAGTCGGGGGCCAGGCCGGTCAGCGCCTGGAGGAACGCCGGGTCGCGCGGATGCTCGGGCGTGAGGACGGCCAGGCCGTGGGCCAGCGCCGATTGGTGGACGGCGCTTGACCGGAGTGTGCGGCCACGGCCGGCGGGGGCGCTCGGTCGGGTGACGACGGCGAGAACCTCGTGCCGACTCGCGACCAGCGCCTCCAGGCTCGCGACCGCCGGCTCGGGGGTGCCCGCGAAGACGAGCCTCAGCGGGACTGACCGAACAGCGGGTGCGGGCTCGCCTTGACGACCGGCGGTGGCTCATTGGCCCACTCGGCCAACCGGATCGCCTCGAGCGCAGCTTTCTTGGTCTCGGGGTCCAGTCGGTCGACGAACAAGATGCCGTCCAGGTGGTCGACCTCGTGCTGGATCGCCCGGCTGAGCATCATCGTGCCGTCGATCGACAGCGGATCGCCGTACTCGTTCTGGCCGTGCGCGACGACATTGGTCCTGCGCAGGCAGTCGAAGGTGAGGCCCGGAATCGACAGGCAGCCCTCGCCGCCATCCATCTGCTCGTCATCGGGGAAGTGCAGCACCGGGTTGACCAGGTGGCCGATCACCTCGTCGACGTCGTAGACGAACACCCGCAGACCGACGCCGATCTGCGGCGCGGCGAGGCCGGCTCCCGGCGCATCGATCATCGTCTCGGTGAGGTCCTTGACGAGCACCCGCAACTCCTTGTCGAACGTCGTCACGACGTCGGCGGGGGTGCGCAGGACGGGGTCGCCGATCAGGCGAATGGGACGGGTGGCCACGCCGTCAGTCTAGGTGAGCGGAGCCGGACCCCGGAC
>JAYTOZ010000305.1:0-7238 GCA_043747515.1 Frankiales bacterium
GAGGGTTGCGGTCTGGGCGGCGACCCGCGCGGCCGAGGCGGCGACGATCGTGTCCGCGGCGGCCTTGGCGACCAGGGCGCGGGCGGCGGTACCTCGCTGGAGGACCTGTGCGGCCTGCGCCTGCCGGGCCTGCGCGGACTGCGCGAGCACGGCGGCGTCGAGGGCGTCGATCACCTGGCTCTGCGAGGCACCGACCCGGTCGGCGAGGCCGAGGCCCCCGAAGAACGTCGCGCTGTCCGGGGCCGACAAGGCCGCCGAGAGCAGCAGCGTGTGCGTGTCGGTCATGCCGGTGCGGTAGAGCGAACCGACGTAACCGTCGAATTGGGTGCGGGCATCGGTGGTACGGCGTACCGCCTGGACGAGTGACTCGGCCTCGACCCGGGCCCGCCAGGCCGCGGTGTCGGCGGACCGTTGGGCCTCCTGGTAGGTCTGCAACGTCGCAACGGCCTGCGCGTTCGCGTCGGCGAGGTGGGCCTGCTCGGCGGTGAGGACTCGCTGCTGGCGGGCCACATCGGCGGCGATCTGCGCGGCGGCCCGGGGGTCGACCGGCGGCCCTGGGGTGCTCGCCGGCCCCGGCTTGGTGGGGGGACCGCTCGCCGGCACGGTCGCGGTGGCCGTCGCTGATGGCGTGCGGCCTGGCGTCGCGGCGGCGGCCGACGCCGCGCCGAGCAGGGCAGTGATGGTGAGGACGGCGGCGCACAGCTGCGTGGGGCGGAGCAACGGGGTCCTGTCGGTGCGGTGGGGAGCGAGGAGAACGACGGTACGGGCAGGACACGTCCGGAGGGTGACAACCGCCTGATGAGCAGGAGCACGACGAAAGCTCGCTACGTACATTCCGGTCGAGCTCATCGGGTCAGCCCGAGGCCACCACATGGATGATGCGGCCGCGGATGACCGGGTCGTCGTAGCGGCTGAGACTGACCCAGATCCACAGCGCGGACAGCGCGGCGACCGGGAGTGCGAGCAGCGCCGGGAACCAGGCGATGCCGCTCTGGGCGGCGTCCTCCAGGACGAGGCCGAGGAACGCGGCCGGCAGGGCGAGCCGGACGCTGGCGAGCACGAGTGCCCCAGGCGGCGCGACCGCGTCACGGGGGCCGACCAGGTCGGCGCGGTGCGGCCGTCGTACCGAGGAGGACAGGCAGACCGCGACGACCAGCAGGCAGCAGGTCACCCCCGACGCCAGGATCGCGGTCACCTCGGGCAGCGTGGGCGTGCCGACCGCGCGGACCGAACCGCTGATGACGGCCAACACCACCCCCGCCATGACTGTCTCGCCGGTGATCAGGGCCTTGGACCGGGCCACCAGCGCTGGAGGGTGCGGCAGCGAGGCGAGCCAGAGCGCTCCCGAGGCATCGAGGCAGAACGCGTTGATCCCGAACAGCAGACCGCCGCCTGCGGCGACGAGGCCGGGCAGTACCACCAGTGATCGCCACGGCAGGCCGGCGCCGGCCGCGGCAAGGCCGGGCAGGACGGCGAGCACGAAGGCCCCGCGGCGCAGCGCCGGTGCCCGCCAGACGCTGGCGCGGTCGACGGCGAGCAGGGCCCGCAGCGCCGACGGTGCCTCGGTTCGGCGGCGAACGATCCGAGCGGCGACCTCGCTCCCGACGTCGCCGGGCCGGCGCAGCGCCCAGCCGCAGGCGCGCGACCCGGCGAGCACGGCGAACGCCGCGATCCCAAAGACCGCGGCGGTGATCGCCAGCCAGTGCCGGGCATCGCGCGCGCCGGCCGCGGCGACGGCGGCGACCACGTCGGGCGCCCAGGACCGGCGTACGACGTCCCTGCCGTGCCCGGTCCGGATGATCACCAGGAAGGCGACGCTCACGGTCACGAGCACGCCGCGGGCGAACCGGCGGCCGGCGACCGTCCGGCGCAACCCGACCGCGGCCCAGGCGATCGCCTGGCCGGTCGCGGTGCACGCGATCACGTAGCCGGCGGTCGTGACGCCCCCGAGCCACGGGTGCGCGACGCCCCTGGTGAGCAGCGCGGTCTCGGTGACCAGGACCAGTAGCTGCACCACCCATACGAGGTTGAGCGGCGCCAGCACGAGCGAGGCGAGGAACTGCGTCGACGGCCGCACCGGGTAGGCCACCAGCTGGTCCGGCGGCAGTAATTCGGTGCCACCCCCTGCGGTCAGCGGCGCGATCAGCGCGAGCAGCCCGAACCCGAGGTACGCCGCACCGGCGGCGGTGATGGCCGCGGCGTACGCCTCCGGCTCGACTGTGCTGCTGCCCGCGACGATGAGCCAGGCGAGCAGGGGCACCGCGGCGAGTGCGGCGAGCAGACCGAGCCGGACCGGCAGCGACCGCACGAGCCGCCAGCGCAGGCCGATCAGCGCGACGACCTGCTGCCAGGCCGTCACGCGATGAGCTCGCGGTAGCGCGCGCGGCCGGGCTCGCCGACGAGCTCCGCTGCCGGCGCGGCGCCGACCACCCGGCCGCCCTTGAGCACGACCGCCTCGGTGCACGCCTCGACCGCGAGGTGCAGCAGGTGGGTCGAGACGAGGACCGCCGCCCCCGTCGTACGTGCCTCTCGGACGACCTGCATGGTGGCCTCGACCCCGAGCGGGTCGACGCCGTCGAACGGTTCGTCGAGCAGCAGCACCCGGGGCTCGTGGAAGGCCGCGAGCACGACCGACAGCCGCCGGCCCATGCCGTGCGAGAAGCCCGAGGTGATCCGGTCGGCTGCGCCCGTGAGCTCGAAGCGCTCGAGCAGATCGGTGGCCCGATCCTGCCAGCCGGGGCGCATGCCGCGCAGTTTCGCGGCGAGCTGCAGGTGCTCCCACGGGGTGGCTCGCGGGATCAGGCCACCGACGTCGGGGCAGTAGCCGACGAGGGCGCGTACGGCGGACGGGTCCCGGCTCGCGCTCACCCCGCCGACCGACACCTCACCGGCGCTCGGCGGCAGGACGCCGGCGAGGACCCGCATGGTCGTGGATTTCCCGGCGCCGTTTCGGCCGACGAGCGCCACGCTGGTGCCCGCGACAACGGACAGGTCGAAGCCGTCGACGGCGCGCACCTTGCCGAAAACGACCACGAGTCCCTGTGCCAGGAGGGCGGGTTCCACGTGTCTCCTTCGGCAGTGCGGGCGGTTGTCTGCAGGATGCCTGGACCCGAGCCGTCAGTCGCGCTGGCCAGCGGCGTAGAGCGCGTCGACCTCGGCAGCGGACTCGGCCATCACCGCGGTGCGCTTGAGCTTGAGCGAGGGCGTCAGTTGCCCCCCCTCCTCGGTCCAGTCGATCGGCAGGATCGTGAACTTGCGGATCGCCTCGGCCTTGCTGACAGCCTTGTTGGCCTCGTCGACCGCGGTCTGGACCTCGGCGCGCAGCTCCTCGTCGTCAACGAGAGAACCCATGTCCGGCTTTTTGTTGTGCGCCGCGGCCCACGGTGCGAGCGCCTCGGCATCAATTGTGACCAGGCAGGCGATGAAGGGCTGCTTGTCGCCGACGACGAGGCACTGGCTCACCAGCGGGTGGGCGCGCAGACGGTCCTCGAGCACGGCTGGGGCGACATTCTTGCCGCCGGCGGTCACGATGAGCTCCTTCTTGCGCCCGGTGATCCGGACGAAGCCGTCGCCGTCGATCTCGCCGATGTCGCCCGAGTGGAACCAGCCGTCGACGATGACCTCGTCGGTGGCGGTGTCGTTGTTCCAGTAGGCCCGCAGGACGTGCTCGCCCCGCATGAGGATCTCGCCATCGGCGGCGATCCGCACCGTGACGCCGGGGGAAGGGCGCCCGACGGTGCCGACCTTGAGGTGCGCGGGAGTGTTCACCGCGCCGGCGGCGGTTGTCTCGGTGAGGCCGTAACCCTCCAGGATCGTCACGCCGATGCCGCGGAAGAAGTGGCCGAGCCGGGCCCCGAGGGGGGCGCCCCCGGAGACGGCGTACGCGACCTGGCCGCCGAGCGCGCCGCGCAGCTTGGTGTAGACGAGCCGGTCGAACACGGCGTGTTGCACCTTGAGGAACAGGCTGACCCGACCGGTGTCCAGGGCCGTGCTGTAGGCGATCGCGGTGGCTTCGGCCCGGTCGAAGATGGCGCCCTTGCCGTCGCTGTGGGCCCGCTGCCTGGCGGTGTTGTAGACCTTCTCGAACACCCGCGGTACCGACAGGATGAAGGTCGGTTGGAAGGTCGCGAAGTCGGCGAGCAGGTTTTTGATGTCGGCGGTGTGGCCCATCCGCGCGTGGCTCTCGACGCAGGCGACCTGGATCAGCCGGGCGAACACGTGCGCCAGCGGCAGGAACAGCAGGGTCGAGCCGGCGTCGTTGAACAACTCCGGCAGCACCTTGCTGGCCGACCGGCCGGTGTTGAGCAGGTTGGCGTGGGTGAGCTCGCAGCCCTTGGGTCGGCCGGTGGTGCCCGAGGTGTAGATGATCGTGGCGAGGCTGGCCGCGGTGAGGCTCGCGCGACGGTCGTCCAGGCTCGAGTGGGCCAGCTCCCGGCCAGCCGCGGCAAGCTCCTCCAGGCCACCGGCGTCGATCTGCCAGACACGCTTGAGCGCTGGCAATCGATCGTGCAGCCCGTCGAAGGTCGCCCGGTGAGCGGCGCTCTCGAGCACCACGGCCACCGCTGCGGAGTCGGCGAGATTCCACTGCACCTGCTCGGCCGAGCTGGTTTCATAGACCGGCACGGTGACCGCGCCGGCGGTCCAGATGGCGTAGTCGACCAGCGTCCACTCATAGCGGGTCTTGCTCAGCAGGCCGACCCGGTCGCCAGGTTGCACGCCTGCCGCGACGAGACCCGCCGCCAACGCCCGGACCTCGGTGGCGAACTCCTGCGCGGTGACCGGCGCCCAGCCGCTGTCGAGCTTGCGGGTGAACACGACGTCGTCGGGGGCGCTGTCGGCATGGGCGAACACCGCGTCCGTCAGCGCGTCGCCCGGTTCGAGTCCGACGACCTGTGGGGTGGCGTACTCCTGCACGGCGGGGCTCCTCATCGGCCGGGCACGCGGCGCGCCTGGCTGCAGGCAACCTACGCCTGGCTCGCTTGCCGGGTGCCGTCTTTCAAGGGCCGGCCCGGCCCTGCCGAGGGACCGAGGGTGGGCCCCGACCTCGTAACGCTGACTGCCTGTCCCGCGTGCGGGGCGGCGCTTCGCCCCGGCGCGCCCTGGTGCACCCTTTGTTACGCCGACCTGCGGACCGCACCCGAGCCCGATCACGTACCGACCATCGGGGCGTACGCCGAGCCGGCGCCGGCCCTGCTGAGCGTGTCCGACCTGCCGGCCGGGAGCGACCTGCCGGCCGGGAGCGACCTGCCGGCTGGGAGCGACCTGCCGGCCAGGAGCGACCCGCCGGCCAGGAGCGACCCGCCGCTTGGACCGACCTGGCCGTGCAGCCGCTGCGGCGGTCGCAACGCGCTCGCCCTGGCCGCCTGCACGGCGTGCGGGGCGAGCTTTCTGGCAGCGGTCCGCGACGACGTGCTCGCGCTGGTCGTGCCGGGAGTCGGCAATCTCATGACGATGAGCCGCGGCAAGCGGCTGGGCCTCGCGTTCGGGGCGGTCGCCTTGCTCGTCGTACCGCTTGCGCTGGTGACCCTGTTGCTGACCGGGCCACCGCCGGCCACGACCCCCCCGGCCGGCGGCGGCCCGACGGTGACCGCCACGCCCTGACCCGCAACACCGCAGATCACGGAGTTGTTGCTGCGGCGCTGAGCGTGGACCAGCCGCACAAGGTCCATGATCGGCGGGACCTCAGGGGTGGCCGCGGCCTAGGCTCCGCGGCGTGCGGGTCCATGTGGTGAGCGACGTGCACGGCAGCGTCGAGGCGCTCGCGCGGGCCGGGGACGGCGCCGACGTGCTGGTCTGCCTCGGCGATCTGGTGCTGTTCCTGGACTACGCCGACGCGAGCGGCGGGATCTTCGCCGAGTTGTTCGGCGCCGAGGCCGCGGGCACGCTCGTGGCGCTGCGCACGGCCAAGCAGTTCGAGCAGGCCCGGGCGTGGTCGCGCGGGTTGTGGGAGGGCCTCGGCGAGGACCCCCGCGAGGCGATCACCCGCAAGGTCCGGCAGCAGTACGCCGCGCTGTTCGCGGTGCTGCCCGATCCGACCTATCTCACCTACGGCAACGTCGACGTCCCGGCGCTGTGGCCGGACTACCTGCGACCGGGGCTCACCGTGCTCGACGGGCAGACGACCGACATCGGCGGCCGCAGCTGGGGGTTCGTCGGTGGCGGGCTGCAGACGGCGATGCGCACCCCGCACGAGATCTCCGACGAGGAGTTCGCCGCCAAGGTGGCCGCCGTCGGCGCGGTGGATGTGCTGGCCTGCCACATCCCGCCGGACGTCCCCGAGCTGCTGTACGACGTCCAGGCGCGCCGGTTCGAGCGGGGCAGCGCGGCGGTGCTCGACGCGATCCGCGACACCCAGCCGGGCCTGGTGCTGTTCGGGCACGTGCACCAACCGCTGCAGTCCCGGCTGCGGATCGGGCGGACCGAGTGCGTCAACGTCGGGCACTTCCGCGGCACCGGGACGCCGTACGTCCTGGAGTACGCCGACAACGGGTACTAACCTCCCGCGCATGGCGGACCAGGCGAGCTCCAGCATCACGATCGACGCACCGGCGGACGCGGTGCTCGGGGTGATCCGCGACCTGGTGGCCTACCCGCAATGGACCGGTCAGATCAGCCAGGCCGAGGTCCTCGAGCAGGGCGCCGACGGCCCGACGAAGGCGCGGTTCACGATGAGCGCCGGCGGCCTGCACGACGACTACGTCCTTGACTACCTCTGGACCGCCGACGGCGTCTCCTGGGCGCTGGCCGAGCCGACCACGCTGCAGAAGTCCCAGCACGGCTGCTACCGGTTGGCGGCGAGCGGTGACGGCACCCTGGTGACCTATCTGCTGACCCTTGAGTCCAGGATGCCGATGATCGGCCTGATGAAGCGCAAGGCCGAACGGATGATCATTGACTCGGCCCTGAAGGAGCTCAAGAAGCGGGTCGAGTCGCTGCAGTAGCGGAGCGTTTGGCTAGCCTGCCCGGACGCCGACCCGAGGAGCTCCACCCGTGCGCGTCCTGCTGTTCACCGGCAAGGGAGGCGTCGGCAAGACGACGACGGCGGCGGCGACGGCTGCGCTTGCGGCTTCTCGCGGCACCAAGACGTTGGTTCTGTCGACCGACCCCGCGCACTCGCTGGCCGACGCGCTCGGGGTCCCACTCACCGGCGAGCCGACCGAGCTCGACACCGGCCTGTCTGCCATGCAGGTCGATGTGCAGGGCGCCTTCGAGCGCACCTGGCGCGACATCCAGGACTA
>JAYTOZ010000306.1:0-7520 GCA_043747515.1 Frankiales bacterium
GTCACGGTGCCGCAGCGCCCGGCGACCTGGTCGATGCAGGTCAGCACCCGCGGTCGCAGCTGGCTGTGCGAACGCTGCACACGAGACAACCTGCGGGCGATCGAAGGCAAGCTCGAGGAGTCCTGGTGGTGAGACTCAGACCCGGTCGCGTCGTCTGGCCGGCGGCGCGAAGCCGGGCTGCCACTGCTCCATCAGGTCGCGGAAGGGCGCCTCGCCACCGAGCTGGCACAGCACCCCGATCGTGCCGAGGGTGACCCGGTGGATGAGCAGATAGGACGGCGGCAGGTTGAGCTGGCGGCCGAGCTGGGCCGCGGGTGAGCGGGGGTCACCGAGCCGAACCGCCTGGCCGCGCAGCCACTCTCGGCTGAACCGGAACGACGGTTGAGCGACGGGGTCGAGCAGCGGCCGGAGGTAGGCCAGCACCTTGACCGCGTCCACCTCGACGCCGGACTTGACGAAGCCCTCGGCGCGCAGCTCTTCGAGCACCTGCTCGGCGTGGCCCTCCAGGGCGAGCCGGGCGAGCCGTCCGATCGGTTCCGGGGAGCCGTCCGGCAACCGGTTGACGGCGCCGAAGTCGATCACGCCGAGCCGGCCGTCCGGGAGCAGCCGGAAGTTGCCCGGGTGCGGATCGGCGTGCAGCAGACCGGCCAGGACCGGCCCCGAGAACAGGAAGTAGGCGAGCAGCCGGGCGCTGGTGTCGCGCTGCTCCGAGGTGCCCCGCTGCACGATCGTCGACAAGGGCAGACCGTCCATCCACTCGGTCACCAGGACCCGCTCGCTGCCCGCGACGACCGCCGGGACGCGGACCGACGGGTCGTCGTCGTAGGCCTCGTGGAACGCCTGCTGGTTCTGCGCCTCCAGCCGGTAGTCGAGCTCCTCGGCCACCCGCGCCATCAGCTCGGCGAGCAGCGGCTTGACGTCGAGGCCGGGGGACAGCACCGCGAACACCCGGGCCAGCCGACCGAGTTGGCGCAGGTCACCGAGCAGCGCTGGACCAGCCCCGGGGTACTGGATCTTGACGGCCACCTCGCGGCCGTCGGCCCAGACCGCGCGGTGCACCTGGCCGATGCTGGCGGCGGCCGCCGGGATGTCGTCGAAGTGCTGGAACAAGGCCCGCCAGCCCACGCCGAGCTCGGCGCCGAGCACCTTGTGCACGGTCGCGGCCGGCAGCGGTGGCGCAGCTTCCTGCAGCTTGGTCAGCGCTGCCCGGTACGGCGCGGCCACGTCCTCCGGCAGGGCCGCCTCGAACACGCTCATGGCCTGGCCGAACTTCATCGCCCCGCCCTTGAGCTGGCCGAGGACCTGGAACAGCTGCTCGGCGGTGCGGGCCTGCAACTCGGCCGTCACCAGCTCGGCCGGCCGGCCACCGATGCGCCTGCCCAGACCGAGCGTGGCCCGGCCGGCGACCCCGATCGGCAGGGTTGCAAGTTTTGCGCCGCGGGTCAGCGTGCGTTTGGGGATGTCGGCCACCTGCACAGTGTGACGGCGCGCGCGCGGCACCGCCGGTCGACCCGCGGGCCCGGCCCGCTCCGGACTCACGCGGCCCGCTCCGGACTCACGCGGCCCGCTTCCAGACGCACGGGCAGGCCGGGTGCTGCGGCCACGATCGCCGCCGCCAGCGCCAGCCCGGCACGGTCAGCTCCAGCGTGCCGTCGAGGGTGGCGGGGGTCGTCTCGCCCGCCAGCAGCTCGAGGATCTGCAGCGCGGCCTGGGCGGCCACCGCAGTGGCGAGCACCCCGTCGCAGGCTGGTTGTTGGCGTGCTGGGCGGCCGAGCTGCGGGGCCAGCACCGGCCAGGCCGGGTCGAGCCCGGTCCGGGTCAGGTCAGGCAGCGCAGGCAGGCGCTGCGCCCGGGCAGCACGAGCGGCCCGACGACGCCGACCTGGTCCTCGACCCGGGCGACGAGGTGCGCCAGCCCGTCGAGCACCAGCAGGCTCGCATCGGGCGTCGGGTCCTCAGGCTCGGTGAGCACGACGAGGTCGGGTCGTCGCAGGTCGAGCCCGGTCGAGGGGGCGAGCGCCCGCAACCGGTCCCGCACGGCCGCCCCACGGCTCCGGCCGATGTCGCGGTGCTCCAGGCCACCCACCCCGGTGTCCTCGGGTCGCACCGCCGCGTCGTCGCGCACGTCGACCGTGCCGACGCCGGCTGCGGCGAGCAACGCCGACAGGGGCGCCCCGACGCGGCCCGCGCCGCGGATCAGGACCCGGGCCTGGCGGCGTCGGCCGACGACCCCGGCCACGAATCCGCCGTGCAGCAGCCGCAGGGCGGCGACGTCGGGGCCGAGGCGGTCCCGCTCCTGCTGGGACAACCCGCGCAGCGCCGCGGTGTCAGAGCCGGCATCGGCGAGTAACCCGGCCCCCTCGAGCAGGGCCAGCAGCTCCATCGCCGTTCCCGGGGTCGCGCCGACCGCGGCGGCCTGCGCCACGACCTGCTCCCGGCTGCGGCTGCCGTCAAGCAGTGCGAGCACCGCCCGGCGGCCTTCGGTCAGCCCGGCCAGGACGACGGCGGCCGGCCCTGACCGGCCGAGCTGCAGAGTGCCGGCGTCCCGCCACAGGCGACGGCTCGCGGGAGCAAGGACGGGATGCACGGGAGCCTCCAGGACCGGGAGGTTCCACCGTGACACCGGTGCCGGCGTCCCGTCGTACGCCGTCCACAGGGCGCGCGGCTGTCCACAGGTCCGCCGCGGTCAGGCACTGCGGGTCGTGAACGGGTCGTGGCCGGAGATGATCTTCTCCAGGCGGGCCTGGTCGACCCGGCTGATGACGGTTGAGGTCTCCTGCTGGTCGCGCACGCATTTGGCCAGCGTGAACGAGGACGTGACGACGTAGAGCAGACCGAGCGCGAGGAAGGCCCGGATCCAGCGGTCGACGGGCAGGTAGGCGATGCCGACGCCGACGCCGAGCACGGAGATCCCGAACGAGATGATGGCCTGGAGGTAGAAGGCGGAGGTGGTCTTGGGCTGCATCGGTGTGGTCATGCAGACACTGTCGGCATCCGCGACTCGCGGCACCTGAGCAGACCTACGCAGGTCCACAGACAACGCGAAGGGCGGCCCCAGTGTCGGGACCGCCCTTCGGCTGCGTGCGTGGTGCTCAGGCCTTGCCGAGGATCCGGTTCATCTTGGTGCCGCAGACGGGGCACAGACCCTGGGCCATCCGACGACCCGACTCGCTGACCTTGACCTCGCCGTCAAAGTCGCGCTTCTCTTTGCACTTCACGCAGTAGCCGTTGTAGCTCTCAGCCACGTGGTCCTCCAGGTCAGGTGCGGGGTCGAGCCCCGGTCGGCGCGCAGCCGGCTGGCGCGCGCGGTTTCACGCTCAGCCTAGCGGTCGGGCCGCCTGCGCCCGTGCGGCATCGCCTCGTCGTGGACCGCGGTCCGGTCGCTCTAGCCTGGGCGCCCCGTCTTCGAAGGAGCCCAGATGACTGTTCCGCTGCGCGTGGAACGCCCCGACGAGGGCGTGGTGCTGCTCACCCTGGACCTGCCCGACCGGCGCAACGCGATGACCGAGGAGCTGACCTCGGCCTGGGCGACGGCGGTCGAGCAGTTACGCGGCGACCGCACGGTGCGCTGCATCGTGGTCACCGGCGCCGGGAAGTCCTTCTGCGCCGGCGGCGACCTCGGTTGGCTCCAGGCCGAGCCCGACGCCACCGTCGATGCCCTGCGCGACAGGATGATGCCGTTCTACCGGACCTGGCTGTCCCTGCGCTCACTCGACGTCCCGTCGATCGCTGCGGTCAACGGGGCGGCTGTCGGCGCTGGCGGCGCACTCGCGCTGTCCGCCGACATCCGCTACGCCGGGGCCGGGGCGAAGTTCACCGTGCCGTTCGGCCAGCTCGGTATGCACGCGGGCATGGCGACGACCTGGCTGCTGCCCGAGGTCGTCGGCCTGGCCGCGGCCCGCGAACTGCTGCTCACCGGACGCGTCTGCGATGCCGGGGAGATGCTCCGGCTCGGGTTGGCGTCCGCTGTCTACCCGGACGGCGACCTGCTCGACGCGGCGCTGGTGCACGCCCGCGAGGTGGCGTCCGCCGCGCCGGTCGCGGCCCGGCTGCACAAGGTCGCGCTGTCGAACGGCGGCCACGCGTCGTTCGAGCAGGCCCTGCAGTGGGAGGCCGTCGCCCAGCCGGTCACGCTGGCCACCGCCGACCTGCAGGAGGGCCTGCGGGCCAAGGTCGAAAAGCGGCCGGCTGTCTTCACCGGCCGCTGAGCCCGTCCGCCGTGTCGGACACGTCACGGAACCCCCGGGCCCCGAGCCTGCTCGCCTTCCCCTTGCGCACAGACCCGGGGCGCCGAGGGCTCCGTGGACGCGACGGTACGAGCGCTCTTGCCCCCACGTCAACGCCGTCCCGGCCAGCCTGTGGACGACCCTGGGGACGGGGTGTGCACGCCGAGGCGTGTCCCTGTGGACAGCGTTGTCCACCGGGTGTGGACAACGCTGTGGACGGACCCTTTTTCCGCGCTGACCTGCGTCGATGACCGGTCATGCCGCGCTGGGTGGTCGTGCTGGTCGAGCCGGGCCCCGGCAGCGCCCTCGACCGGGCCTGGCGCGGGCCATGGTGCCCGGCTGCCCGGTGCTTGCGCTGGATCAGGCCGGGAAACACCCGGCGAGCCGCGGCACGATCCAACACGAGCTGAGGTCGCGCTGAGGTCGCCCTGGGAGCCGCCGCTCAGCCTCACCGGCCGCCCGCTCCCTTCTTCAGCCGGCCGCTGAACCGCCGGTCGCGTCAGGGTCCTCGCCGTGGGCGTCGTCGTCGAGCCGGCCGTCGAGGTCCTTGTCGAGGTCACGGAGGCCGGCGTCCCAGTCGGTGCCGGCGCCCGCAGGGCCCACCGTCCCGGCGTACGCGCTGGGGTCGTCGAGGTCGGTGGCGCCCGGGAGCAGGTCTGGATGGGCCCACAGTGCGTCCCGACCCTCGAGGCCCCGGGCCTCGGTCACCGCCGCCCAGAGGGCCGCGGCCTCTCGTAGCCGGCGGGGCCGCAGCTGGAGCCCGACGAGCGTGGCGAAGGTCTGCTCGGCCGGGCCGCCTGAGGCGCGGCGGCGGCGGACGGTCTCGCGCAGCGCGACGGCGTGCGGCAGTGGGCCCGCTGCGGCGGCATCGACGACCGCGTCGACCCAGCCCTCGACGAGGGCGAGCGCGGTCTCCAGGCGGGCCAGCGCCGCGGTCTGGGCCGGGGTCGGCTCCAGTTCGAACATCCCCGAACCCAACGCCTGCTGCAGCGATGCGGGATCGGACATGTCGAACGAGCCGACGGCCCGCTCGATCGCCGCCGGATCGACCTCGATCCCGCGGGCGTAGGCGTCGACGGCGTCGAACAGGTGCGCGCGCAGCCACGGCACGGAGGCGAACAACCGCTGGTGGGCGCTCTCGCGCAGGGCGAGATAGAGGCGCACCTCGTCGGCCGGCACCTCCAGCCCCTTGCCAAAGGCTGCCAGATTGACCGGGAGCAGCGCCGAGCGGCCGGTGTCGCCGAGCGGCAAGCCGACCTCGCTGGCACCGAGGACCTCGCCGGCGAGCGCGCCGAGCGCCTGGCCGACCTGCGCGCCAAAGACCAGCCCGCCGACCTGTTGCATCACGCCTTTCATCGCGTCGGCCCCACCCATCGCGCCGAGCATCCCGGCGAGCTCCGGCGGCAGCGCACCGCCGGACGACCCGCCCGCGAGCCCCTGGGAGAGCGACTGGCCCATCGCGGCCACGACCCGCGCAGCTACCGGGTCGACCAGCTGTCGCCAGGCGGGCAGGGTCGCTTCGATCCAGCCGAGCCGGGTCCAGGCCTGCGCCTCGCTCCCGACGGCTGGCAGGGTGGTGACCGCATCCAGCCAAAGATCAGCGAGCCGGCACGCGTCGACGACCTCCCGGCGCTCGGCGGCGCTGACCGCCGGGTCATCGGTGCCGGCAGCGGTGGTCGCGACCTCACGGGCGAGATCCCAGTTGACCGGCCCGCCGGTCCACGACAGCAGGCGCTGCAGCCCGGCAAAGACGTCGCCGCCCAGGGCCCCGCCGAACATCGCCGACAGCCCGAACGGGTCGTCGCCACCGGGCTCGTCCGAGGAGCCGGCGGGGCCGAAACCGAACGGTGGGCGGGTCACCGGCAGCCAAGCGCGACGGGAAGGCTCATGCCCTGCACGCTAACCCGGTGCGGCGGCCGCCCGTGGCGAACGCCCGGTGCGGCCCCGCTAGGGTCGCCGGGTGACCGAGTTGCGCCTGCTGGCGATCCGCGACTGCACCATCGCGGTCGAGGAGGTCCTCGCCGCCGTCGAGGACGCGCAGGCCGGCGGCGTCGTGTCATTCACCGGGCTGGTCCGGCAGGTGGACGGCGGCCGTGAGGTCACCGCCCTGGAGTACTCCGCCCACCCCGGTGCCCTGGCCGCGCTGACTGCCGTCGCCGAGGCGGTCGCGGTCGACCTGCCGGTGGTCGCGCTCGCTGCCGTGCACCGCACCGGCCTGCTGGCCGTCGGCGACGTCGCGGTCGTCGTGGCCGCGTCGGCTGTGCACCGGGGCGAAGCCTTCGAAGCGGCCCGCCGGCTGATCGACGACCTCAAGGCCACCGTGCCGATCTGGAAACGCCAGGTGTTCCTCGATGGTGCGGACGAGTGGGTCGGAACTCCCTGAGGGGGCCTGCAGCCTTGTAGGCTGGGCCCCCCGAACGAGGAACGAGAAGACCGATGCCGACCTGGATTCTCTGGCTCAGCCCGGTGGTCGTGGCGCCGGTCCTTGCCGTGCTGTGGACGTCGTGGGCAAGCCGCCCGCGCGGGCCCGTCGAGGCTATCGACTCCGTCGATCAGCACGCCCGTTTTGTCAAGGCGATGGAATCGCCTGTCCCAGGGTCGCGTCCGATCGAGCGGAGCCGAGCGCCCCGCTGACTGGTTGCGGCCAGGCGCTCAAGCCGGCCCCCCCGCCTTGCCGATGCGATGGGGTCAGCCACGCCCAACCGCAGGAGCGCCCGATGGAGCACGTCGTCTTCTACCCCACCCACGACGGGTCGCCGGCCTTCCTGCGCCTGCCGACCCTCGACGAGGCGGTGCGGCTGGTCGAGCACCTGCGCAACGTCGAGGGCGTCGCCGAGGTCAGCGTCCACGCGCTGACCGAGGTGCCGCTGGCCTTCAAGGCCTACTACCGGGTCGAGGTGCCGGGCGCCATCGAGCCGGCCATGGCTGCCCTGCCGGCCGAGCCGGTGCTCGCCCCCGAACCTGTCGAGTTGCTGGAGCCCCCCGTCACGGCCGTGCCGGTCATCGAAGACACGGGTGCGTTGCAGCCTGTTCCGGCCCTGGCCGGTGGTCGGGCGCCCGACGCCAAGACCAGCCTGGGCTTTTTCGTCTCCTGAGCTGCCGTAGGCCGGCGCCCGTAGGATGCGCCGATGTCCCGGCGCGCGTTGACCCTGCTGTTGGCGTCGGTACTCGCCCTTGGCTTGAGCCTCGCCGGGGTCCTGACCCCGGTCCCCTACGTCTCGCTCAGTCCCGGTCCGGCGTACGACACGTTGGGCAAGGTGTCCGGCGCGACGGTGATCACGATTACCGGTCGGCC
>JAYTOZ010000307.1:0-4028 GCA_043747515.1 Frankiales bacterium
TCGAAGGCCTCGGCGGCGGCGGCGGTGGCGGCGGCCACGTCCTCGCTGCCCGACAGCGGAGCCGTGCCGTAGACCTCACCGGTCGTCGGGTCGATGAGGTCGGTGGTGGCGCCGCTCGCGGCATCACGGTGGGCGCCGCCGATGAAGTTCTGGACGGTCACAACTGAGCCCAGGCCTGCTGCAGGACGTTGCGCAACACCTGCTCGATCTCATCGAAGTGGGACTGGTCGCAGCCGAGCGGGGGCGCGAGCTGGATGACGGGATCCCCACGGTCGTCGGCGCGGCAATACAGCCCCGCCTCGAACAGCGCCTTGGACAAAAAGCCCCGCAGGAGGCGTTCGGACTCACCATCATCGAACGTCTGCTTCGTCACCTTGTCCTTGACCAGCTCGATCCCATAGAAGTAGCCATCGCCCCGCACGTCGCCGACGATCGGTAGGTCCAGCAGCTTCTCCAGCGTCGTCCGGAAACCCTTTTCGTTGTCGAGGACATTTCGGCACAGGCCCTCACGGTCGAAGATGTCGAGATTGGCCATCGCCACCGCTGACGACACCGGGTGGCCACCGAAGGTGTAGCCGTGGGCGAAGTAGTTCGTCCCGGTGAGGAACGGCTCCATCAGCCGGTCGCTGGCGATCATCGCGCCGATCGGGCTGTAGCCACTGGTCAGCCCCTTGGCACAGGTGATGATGTCCGGGACGTAGTCGAACTTCTCGCAGCCGAACATCGTGCCGAGCCGCCCGAAGGCGCAAATCACCTCGTCCGAGACGAGCAGTACGTCGTGCCGGTCGCAGATCTCACGCAGTCTGGCGAAGTAGCCGGGTGGCGGGGGGAAACAACCGCCCGAGTTCTGCACCGGTTCGACGAAGACCGCTGCGACGGTGTCGGCGCCTTCCATCTCGATGGCGATCTCGATCTGGTCGGCGGCCCACCGGCCGAAGGCCTCGAGGTCGTCGCCGTGCTCAGGGGCGCGGTAGAAGTTGGTGTTCGCCGCCTTGTGGGCGCCCGGCACGAGCGGCTCGAAGTACATCTTGGCTTCGGGGATCCCGGTGATCGACAGGGCGCCCTGCGGGGTCCCGTGGTAGGCGATCGCGCGGCTGATCACCTTGTGCTTCATCGGCTTACCGGTGAGCTTGAAGTACTGCTTGGCCAGCTTCCAGGCGCTTTCGACGGCCTCGCCCCCACCGGTGGTGAAGAAGACCCGGTTGAGGTCGCCAGGTGTCAGGGACGCAAGTCGTTCAGCGAGTTGGATCGCCTGCGGATGCGCATAGGACCAAAGGGGGAAAAAGGCCAGCTCGCTGGCCTGCGCGGCCGCAGCCTGGGCCAGCTCGACCCGCCCGTGCCCCGCCTGGACGACGAACAATCCGGAGAGCCCGTCGAGATACCGCTTGCCGGTGGAGTCCCAGATGTAAGCGCCGTCACCCTTGACGATGATCGGCACCGAGCCGCCTGACTCATAGGTCGAGTGTCGGGTGAAGTGCATCCAGAGGTGGTCGCGAGCCGAGTCGGCGAGAGCGCTGTCGTCCATGCGCTGCCAGATTTGCGGGGTGGTGGTCATGGTGGCGTCCTTCGTTGTCTCAGGCGGCGTGCAGATCGAGGGTCGAGCAGGGTAGACCGTGGGCTTCCGCGACCGGGGCAGACAGCAGCACCCCACCGGAGGTGCTTAAGCCGGCAGCCAGGGACGCGTCGGCGGCGCAGGCGGTCCGCCAGCCCCGGTCGGCGAGCTCGACGACGTAGGGCAGGGTCACGTTGGTCAGCGCGAAGGTCGAGGTGTGTGGGACGGCGCCGGGCATGTTCGCGACGCAGTAGAACAGCGAATCGTGCACGCTGAACACCGGGTCGTCGTGCGTGGTGGCCCGGGTGTCCTCGAAGCATCCGCCCTGGTCGACGGCAATGTCGACGAGGACCGCGCCACTTTTCATCCGGCGCACGAGGTCGTTGCTGACCAGCGTCGGGGCTTTGGCTCCCGGCACGAGAACCGCGCCGATGACCAGATCGGCGTCCAGGACGGCACGTTCGATCTCATAACGGTTGGAGGCCACCGTCTGCATGTGACCCTGGTAGATCCGGTCGACCTCGCGCAGCCTGCCGATGTTCTTGTCGAGCAGGAGCACCTCAGCCTGCATGCCCAAGGCGATCGCGGCAGCGTTCAGGCCCGAGACGCCGCCACCGAGCACGACGACCTTGGCTGCGTAGACGCCCGACACCCCGCCCATCAGGACGCCGCGGCCACCGGCGTACCGCTCGAGGAAATGGGCGCCGGCCTGAGGCGCCATCCGTCCGGCGACCTCCGACATCGGGGCGAGCAGCGGCAACGACCCATCGGGCAGTTGCACTGTCTCATAGGCGATGGCGGTGATACCCGCGGTGAGCAGTGCGTCCGTGCAGGTGCGGGAGGCCGCCAGATGCAGATAGGTGAACAGCACCTGGTCGGGCCGCAGCCGGGGGTACTCCTCCGGGATCGGTTCCTTGACTTTGAGCAGCAGCTCACTGCTCCCCCAGACGTCGTCCGCGGTGTCAACAAGCTTGGCTCCGGCGGCCAGAAAGTCCTCGTCGGGCAGCGACGAGCCGAGTCCGGCGCCCCGCTGGACAAGGACCTCGTGCCCGTGAGCCACCAGCTCCTGCACGCCCGCCGGTGTCAGGGCGACGCGGTACTCGTGGTTCTTGACCTCGGTGGGAACGCCGACGCGCATAGTTCGCAAGCTCCTAGGTCGAAGGTGATTCAGCGGGAGGAGAGGTCTTCGGCGGGCGCATCGAGGCGCTGACCGGGTTCAGCAACCGGCGCGTGCAGCGACGTCTCGCGACGGAAGAAGGTCCGGTCCGATGCCTCGCAGGCGATCATCACGAGCAGGCCCAGTAGCAGGGAACCGACTCCCAATAGGAAGACGCCGCCGACGCCGTGGAACGACGTCGCCCCGTAGTCGGCCGCGTACATGTCCTTGGCGCTCTTGATGAAGGCCAGGGTCAAGATGACTGCCCCGACCAGGGGTAGGACGCCCTTGACGCAGGCGTCCCTGACGCTACGGGTCAGCTCGCCGCGGAAATGCCAGGCACAGGCGTAGCCGGTCATCGAGTAGTAGAAGGCGATGAGCAGCCCGAGCGAGGCGATCGAGTCGGCCAGGACATTGCCGCTGAGCACGACGAGCCCGACGTAAAAAGCCACCGAAGCGACGCCCATGGCGATCGTCGACGTCGTCGGGGTCTGGAAGCGGGGATGCATCGAAGCGAAGTGTCGCGGGATGGCGCGGTGGGCCGCCATCGACAGGGTGGTCCGGGCGGTCGGCAGGATCGTGGTCTGCGTCGAGGCGGCTGCCGAGCTCAGCACCGCCAGGATGACCAGCTTGCCGAAGGTGCTGCCGAGGACCTCATTGCCGAGCACGGCAAGCACATCGCCCTGGTTGTTGGGCTTCACGAGGGTCGCGACGCCGCTGAAGGCCAGGCAGGCCACCGTCACCAACGCGAAGATCGCGAGCAGCACGAGCGTCGCGACGATCGCCGCGCGTCCCGGGGTGCGCTCCGCGTCACGGGTCTCCTCGTTGCACGCGACCGCAGTGTCCCAGCCCCAGTAGATGAAGACCGCGAGCAGCACGCCGGCCGACAGTGCGCTGAACGAGGGGATCTCGAACGGGTTGAACCAACTCAACGCCGGGTGCACAGCTCCCTTCGGCGCGTTGCCGGAGTAGACCTTGACCAGGGCGACGACCGCGAACAGGGCGAGGGCCGCGAGCTCGATCGCGAGCAAGACCAACTGCAGGCGGGCCGACAACTCGATCCCGCGATAGCAGACGTAGGTCAGCAGGATGATCCAGGCGCAGCCGACCAGCGTCGTCCAGAACGTGCTTGCCGCGAGTCCGTCGGCACCGAACAGCAAGAACGCGTATTGCCCGGCGATCTGCGCGAGGTTCGCCATCACGATGATGTCCGCGACGACGATGCCCCAGCCGCCCATCCACCCGGTCCGGGGCCCGAGAGCCCGGGACGCCCAGGCGAACGTCGTGCCGCAGTCGGGGTGGACGGCGTTGAGCTCCCGG
>JAYTOZ010000308.1:0-1985 GCA_043747515.1 Frankiales bacterium
CTGCGCTGGCAACGGCCAACCGGATGCTTGCTGCCTCCCCGACCGGCCCGACCACCGAGGAGCCGATCCGGGGCGGGGTGAACCGCTCGCCGAGTCGGGTACCGGAGGACTGTGAAAGCGTCCCGGGGGTGACTGAGCTCGCCACCGCCCTCGAGGACGGTCCAGGCTGGCCGGCCGCAACCGGGCTCACCGGCCCAATCGCCGGCGTCCGGGTGCTCGACCTGTCGCGGGTTTTGGCCGGCCCGTACGCCGCGATGGTCCTGGCCGACCTCGGCGCCGACGTCGTCAAGGTGGAGCGGCCAGGTGCCGGCGACGACACCAGGCACTGGGGGCCGCCGTTCCACGGCGACGACGCGGCGTACTTCTTCTCGGTCAACCGTGATCGGCGTTCGGTGACGCTGGATCTGACGACGGTCGCGGGGCAGGCCGTCGTCGCCCGGCTCATCCGCGACGCCGACGTGGTGATCGAGAACTTCCTGCCGCGCCACCTCACGGCCCTTGGCCTGGCCGCACTCCGCGACGAGGCGAGCGCGGTCTGGGTCTCCGTCCGGGGCGCCGGCGGCGACGGCCCGGACGGTGACAAGCCTGGCTACGACGTCATGGCGCAAGCCCGCAGCGGGCTCATGTCGGTCACCGGCACCACCGAACCGACCAAGGTCGGCGTCGCGGTCACCGACGTCATCGCCGGTCTGTACGCCGCACTGGGGGCGGTCGCCGGGCTCGTCGCACGTCGGTCCCTGCGGGTCGAGGTGGGGCTGCTCGAGGTCGCCGTCAGCGCACTGGTCAACCAGGCCAGCAATGCGCTGGTCGGCGGCGTGGTCCCGACCTGGGCCGGCAACGACCATCCCAACCTGGTGCCCTACGGGCCGGTGCCGTGCGCCGACACCGTGCTCGTGTTGGGTGCCGGCAACGACGCGCAGTTCGCCGGCCTGTGCGCCGCTGTCGGGGTCGACGCAGACCCTGGCTGGGCCACGAACGCGGGCCGGGTCGCCGACCGCATCGCCGTCGGAGCGGCCCTGGCTGCCGCCCTCGGCGCCAGGACCGCCCGGCAGTGGGTGCCACTGCTCGAGGCCGCCGGCGTGCCGTGCGCCCCGGTGCAGGATGTCGGACAGCTGCGCACCGACCCGCAGGTCGTCGCGACCGGCCAGCTGCAGGCGGTCGAGCACCCGGCAGGGCAGGTGCTGCTCGTCGGCTCGCCGTACCGCCTCGACGGGGTGCGGCCGCGGATCCGGCTCGCGCCACCGCTGCTCGGCGAACACACGGCCGAGGTCCTTGCCGGGATGGGCTTGTCCGACGATCAGATCGAGGTGGTGAGCGGTGCCGACCGGCGGTGAAGCGCTCGTTGCGGGGCTCGAGCAGCTCGGGGTGGAGGTCGCCTTCGGACTGCCGGGCGTGCACAATCTCGCTGCCTGGAAGGCGTTCCCGGGCAGCGGCGTGCGACTGGTCGGGGTCCGGCACGAGCAGGCCGCCGGCTACGCCGCCGACGGCTACGCCCGGGCCACCGGACGGCTCGGCGTGGCCCTGACGACGACCGGTCCGGGCGCCGCCAACATCGTCGCGGCGACCGGCGAGGCCTGGGCGTCGCACAGCCCGCTGCTGGTCATCGCGACCGACATCTCGTCGTCGGTCCGCAGACCAGGGGCATTCCGCGGCGTGCTGCACGAGACCACCGACCAGGCAGGCTTTTTCCGGCCGGTGACCAAGGCCTGCCGACAGGTGAAGCCCGGCGCCGACCTCGTCGAGGCCGTACGGTCGGCCGGCGAACTCGCGATGCAGCACCCGCGCCGCCCGGTCTACCTCGAAGTGCCCACCGACCTGCTCGCCGCTGCGAACGGGGCGCTCCGCGATCTGCCGGCGCCCGACATCGCCGATGGGTTGCCTGATCTCACCGAGGCACTGGCGCTGCTCGCGGCTGCGCGGCGACCACTCGTGTGGGCCGGCGGCGGCGCGAGTGCCAGCGGCGCCGGCGCCGAGATCGCCCAGCT
>JAYTOZ010000309.1:0-2248 GCA_043747515.1 Frankiales bacterium
TCCTCTCATATGCGCTGTTGCGCATGCGTGCCAGTATGGCAGGCATGAGTCATGCTGCCACCTGCCTGGACGACCACCCGCACGCCGAACCGGACCCGGGCGCCGCGTCGGTCGCCGTGACAGTCGCCGAGCGGACCCCGTCGATCGCGCCGCCGACGGCCGCCGCCGCCCGGTTCTCGACCGGCTGGTGGTCGTTGCCACCGGTCCGTTGGGCGCTGCTGTCGACTGTCCTGTTCGTTGCCGGCCTCCTGCTGCGTTTCGCCGGCGTGCCGGGCTGGCTGCCCGCGATGCTGTTCGCCGGCTGCTACCTCGCCGGTGGTTGGGAACCCGCTGTCGCCGGCTGGCAGGCCCTGCGGGAGCGGTCCCTGGACGTCGACCTGCTGATGATTGTCGCGGCGGTCGGCGCGGCGGCGATCGGGCAGGTCGTCGACGGCGGCCTGCTGATCGTCATCTTCGCCACCTCCGGCGCGCAGGAGGCGTACGCGACGAAACGGACCGCCGACAGCGTGAATGCCCTCCTCACCCTCGCCCCCGAACAGGCGACCCTCCTCAGCCGGGACGGGGTGGAGGCTGTCGTGGACACGGCGATCCTGCAGGTCGGGGACGAGATCCTCATCCGGCCGGGTCAGCGGATCGGCGCGGACGGCACCGTCACCGACGGGACATCAGAGGTCGACCAGGCCAGCGTCACCGGCGAACCCCTACCGCTCCTGCGCGGTCCGGGCGACGAGGTGTTCGCGGGGACCCTGAACACCCACGGCGCCCTGCGGGTCCGGGTCAGCCGCCCGGCGTCCGAATCGGTCGTCGCCCGGATCGTCACCCTGGTCGAGCAGGCCAGCGCCACCAAAGCCAAAGCCCAGTTGTTCGTCGAGAGAATTGAGCAGCGGTACAGCGTCACCGTCGTCCTGAGCACCCTGCTGGTGTTCGCCGTCCCACTCGCCTTCGGCGCGGGCCTACGCCCGACCCTGCTCCGCGCGATGACCTACATGATCGTCGCGTCCCCGTGCGCGGTCGTCCTCGCCACCATGCCACCGCTGCTGAGCGCCATCGCCAACGCCGGCCGGCACGGCGTCCTGGTCAAAAGCGCCATCGTCATGGAACAGCTCGGCCAGACCACCCAGGTCGCGTTCGACAAAACCGGGACGCTCACCCAAGGCACCCCACACCTCACCGATATCCACCTGCTGGCCGACCTCCGCGCCGGGGAGGTGCTGCGCCTGGCCGCGTCCGCCGAACGCCTCAGCGAACATCCCCTGGGCCGGGCCGTCGTGGCCGCCGCCACCGACCGCGACCTCGTCCTGGCCGACGCCGTCGACTTCGCTGTCACGCCCGGCCGGGGCGTCACCGCGGTCGTGGAGGGCCAACGCGTCCAGGTCGGCAGCCCCGCCCTGCTCACCTCTCCCACGCCGTCCCAGACGGTGACGATCACCGCCGTCGAGGGAAAGGGACACACCGCTGTCGTCGTCCTGGTCGCCGGGCGCCCCGTCGCCGTCCTGACCCTCACCGACCAGCTCCGCCCGACCGCCGCCGCGACCGTCGCGGCGCTGCGGAACCTCACCGGCCACACCCCCGTGCTACTGACCGGCGACAACGCCCTCGCCGCCCGCAGCCTCGCCGAGCAGGTCGGCATCACCGACGTCCACGCCGCGCTGCTCCCCGCGGAGAAAGCCCAGCGGGTCCAAGCCCTGCGGCAGGCCGGGCGGCACGTCCTGGTCGTCGGGGACGGCATCAACGATGCACCCGCCCTGGCCACCGCCAACCTCGGTGTCGCGATGGGTCGGCACGGCAGCGACCTGACCCTGCAGACCGCCGACGCCGTCCTGGTCCGCGACGACCTCACCGCCCTGCCCGCGCTGCTGCGGCTGTCCCGCGGCGCCCGTCGCGCCGTTGTGCAGAACCTCGTCCTCGCGACCCTCGCGATCGTCGGACTCGTCACGTGGGACCTGCTCGGGACCCTGCCGCTGCCCCTGGGCGTCCTGGGACACGAAGGCGGAACCGTCCTGATCGGGCTCAACGGCCTGCGGCTGCTACGCAAAGCCGCCTGGCGCCCCTGACAACCCACCCGTCCGCTGCAAGGACGCTGCCCGTTTCGCGGCGCAACCGAACCGGGCGAGCACCGCCGCACCGTGACAGACGGGTGACGGCCCGCAGATCCAGGCGGGCTTTCCCGCAGTCGGGAGCGTGGCCCATTCGCAGGAAAGGCGTCCGCGCCAACGTCCGCTTCTGGCCGCGTCCTGCACAGTTCGGG
>JAYTOZ010000310.1:0-2036 GCA_043747515.1 Frankiales bacterium
CTAGCCTCGGGTTTTCACGGCGGTAGTCGCGACACGGGTTGTAGAGCGCGAAAGTGCCTGCTCTGTAGGGGAAAATGGGCTTGTTGACGGTCCAGATTCTTTGCACGGAGAGGCACTTCGCGAGTGAAGAGTACGACGAGAGCGCCGCGACCGGAAGTCACCGCGGATGGTGTCGGGATCGTGTCGCACGCCGGCGCGGTGTTGCTGCGGGAACTGGCCGACGATTCGGGCCTGACCGCGGGCTGGACCGACGCCGTGATCGGGACCTACCGAGGGACCCCGACGCACCAGCCCGGGCGGGTCCTGGTCGACCTCGCCGTCACCCTCGCCGACGGCGGTGACTGCCTGGCGGACCTGGCGGCACTGCGCGATCAGGAAGCCCTGTTCGGGCCGGTCGCCTCGCACCCGACCTCCTACCGGGTCCTGGACCGGGTCGGGACCGTGCAGCTCGACGCGATGCGCACCGCCCGCGCTGATGCTCGCGGCCGTGCCTGGGCTGCCGGAGCCGGTCCGGACCTGACCCGTGACGGCAACGGTGACGAGCTCATCCTGGACGTCGACGCGAGCCTGCTGACCGCCCACAGCGAGAAGCAGGACGCGGCCCCGACCTACAAGCGGACCTTCGGGTTCCATCCGCTGCTGGTGTTTCTGGACCGTCCCGACGTCTCCGGTGGGGAAGCACTGGCCGCGGTCCTGCGCCCAGGCAACGCCGGCAGCAACACCGCCGCCGACCACATCACGGTGCTCAACCTGGCCCTCGCGCAGCTCCCCGTGCACGCCCGTCCGAACCCGCAAGACCCGACGTTGCCGCTGGCCCAGGAAGGCCCGCGGGTCTTGATCCGTGCAGACTGCGCGGGCGCGACCCATGACTTCCTGAACGCCTGTCGCGCCCGTGGGGTTGGGTTCTCGGTCGGTCTCACGATCACCCAGCCCATTCGGGACGCCATCGACCTGGTCCCCGAGCAGGCGTGGACCCCGGCGATCGACAGTGCCGGTGAGGTCCGCAGCAACGGCGAGGTTGTGGAGCTGACCGCGCTGCTGGACCTGAGCAGCTGGCCGGTCGGCGCGCGCGTGCTCTGCCGCCGGGAACGTGCTCACCCCGGCGCGCAGCTGACGTTCACCGACAAAGACGGGCACCGATTCCAGGTCCTGCTCACCGACACCGCCGGGCGCGGGAACGACATCGCCGCTCTGGAACTGCGACACCGTCAGCACGCCCGCGTCGAAGACCGGATCCGTGGCGCGAAGGACCGCGGCATGCGGAACCTGCCCTGCCAGGACCTCCACACCAACCGGGCCTGGCTCGAACTCGCGCTGGCCGCCGCCGACCTGAGCACCTGGGCCCAAGCGCTCTGCTTCACCGGCGAGCTACGCAAGATCGAACCCAAGCGGCTGCGCTACCGCGTGCTCCACATCGCCGGCCGGCTCATCCGAACCGGACGGCGCCTTATCCTGCGCCTCGATCAGAACTGGCCCTGGGCCAAAGCCCTCGCCCAAGCGTTCACCCGCCTGCGCGAAGCACCCTGGCCCACCTGAACGACCCACCGGCCCGCTCACGACCCAAGGACCTCGGAGCATCACCCGAACCGGCCCACCAGCCGGACCCTCGCCATGACCACCCAGCCCCGGCCCACCGTCACCCGACATACACGTCCGACCGCGGGCCGTCATGAAACATCGAGGCTAGGGCGTTGTTCACCTCCCCAAGAAAGAAGCGGGTGAACGCGGCTGCACCCTTGGGCGTTGCTTGCGTGGCCGGTGAAGGCACAGTGTCCGGCGCGGCGGACGACGACGTCGGGGCCGACGGGTGACTTGGGGCCATCAAAGACGGCAGCACCTGAGGCGCGCCCTTGTCGGAGCCGCTGCACCCGTTCGCGGCGAGGCAACACGCCAAGACAGCCGGCACCCATCGACTGCGCATGTTGCGAAGGGTACAAATAAGCAGGCCCGTCTGCGCAAGCCCTGTGGATAACGTCGGACCTGCCCAAGACTTGCGGCCTGGTGACTATTGACTTTGATCGCGCCACAGCGCCGCG
>JAYTOZ010000311.1:0-2256 GCA_043747515.1 Frankiales bacterium
GTCCTGGTGAGCCGGCTCATGTCGACCCGGTCGAGCTTGGGGCTGAGGTGGGCGGTGCTGACATCCGCGTCGCACAGCATCCGCAGCATCGCGAAGCGCGTCAGCAGACCGTGCCGGGCGCCCAGCAAACAGGCGGGGACGGCGCCGCGCATCCCGGCCAACATCGCGGCGGTTGCGATGATCGTGACCTGCGCGCGGATCCCGCCCTGCGCCGGCAGGTCCGACCCGACGCAGTCCGCCGCGTGGCGCAGCACGTCGACCAAGGCGTCATGCCGGCGACGCGAGACACTGCGGGTGTCCCCTTGCTCCCGCGCACCATGCACCTGCGCATCGAGGACCGCCCGGAACATCGCGAGCGTCTCGGGGTGCAGGGTCGCGGACAGATGCCCTGTGCCGTCCGGAGACTCGTCGCAGGACAGCCCGATCCGTGCCTCCAGCCGTCGCCGGGCCTCAACCGCGAGCTCGGGGCTGATCGCCTCCGCGCGCAGCCGGAGCTCGGTGGCCACGGTCACCGGATCCGCGTGCAACGCGACCTGGCAGACCGCTTCGATTGCGTCGCCGATGACCTCGGCTCCGAGGCCGCGCAGACCGTGGACGACAGCGCTGCAGTGCGCCCGGGTCACCCGACCGCTGAGCAGCAGCGCTCCCAGCGTTTGCAGGTCACCATCCAGGCGCTCAGCCAGGCGCACGGTCGCTCGGGCGGCCCCGACAGTGCAACGGGTCGCAGCCTGCACGACTGCAGCCGCCGACGGCAGGTCGATCTCCGTACTGGTGCCGTAGGCGTCGACCGCCGCGACCTCCCGCAACACCAGCCCATCCAGCGCTGACGTGGCCTGCAACAGCGCGGCGCAGACCCGCGGATCACCCGTCGGGCCGAGGGTGCGGAGCCGATCCAGCACGTCCCACAACTCGACGACCGGGGCGGGACGTGGAGGCGCTGCCGTGACTGACATGCCACCGACCTCCTCGCCATCTCTTCGAACTGATGTGCGAAGTCTACCGCGCCGGAGCGGACTAAACCAGCCTGTGGACAACCAGTTCCCCTGCTGTCCAGGCCCTCTCGTCACCGAACCCCAGGACAGCTGGCGCCCCGTTTACCGGCGAGCAATCGGAGCGGCACCCAACCTTCGGCCGCAGCTGTGCCCAGGACCACCGGCCAGAGCCGCTGCAATCCGACGGACCGTCCAAAACCAGCCCTGAGGACAGGCGCTCTCGTCACCGAAACCCCAGGACAGGTGGCGCCCCGATTGCCGGCAAGCAATCGGAGCGGCACCCAACCTTCGGCAGCCCAACACCTCGGGCCCCCGGCTGTCGACCAAAGCCAGCCAGGTGGACAACCAGTTTTCCTGCTGTTTAGGGGCTCACGTCAACCCGACCCCAGAAGGGTTGCCGGCGAGCAATCAGCGTGAACCCCACATCGACAGGCCTCAGCCGATGCGACCCTGCATCGAGCCGACGAAGCCGCGCCGCTGCAGCCGCGCACGCACGCCGTCCGAGACCGGCAAGGTCGCGGCGTACGTCGGGGCCTTGCGTACGGGGTTGCCCTTTTCGAAGGCGAACGCCAGCCGCAGCAGCGTCTCCTCGCTCCACCGGCGCCCGGTGAAGGAGATACCGATCGGTAGGCCATTGGTGTAGCCGGCCGGCACGGTAACGCTGGGGTAGCCCGACACCGCCGCGAAGGTCGAGCTGCCGGTCGAGAAGTGGTCGCCGTTGACGAGGTCGGTGGTCCAGGCCGGCCCGTTGGTGAGGCTGACGATGGCGTCGAGCTTCAAGCCGCCGAGGACGTCGTCGAGTGCCTTGCGCGCGCCGCCGGTGGCGTCCTGGCGGGCCTTGACGTAGGCGGGCTCGGTCTCGTCACCGGAGGTCGCCTGCGCCTGCTCAAAGATCTCCTGGCCGAAGAACGGCATCTCCCGGCGGGCGTTGGCCTTGTTGAAGGCGATGAGCCCGGCGAGGTCGCGCGGGTGCGTCCCGGGGAGCGCGGCGAGGTAGGCGTTGATGTCGTGCTTGAACTCCAGCGGCAGCGCCAGGGACTCGGCGGTGTTGATCGCGTCGCCGCCGGCCGGGTCGGCGCCCGTCACGACAGTCGCCCCGAGCGCCTTGAGCTTGGCGACGGCGGCGTTGAAGACCGCGTCACCCTCGGGTGTCTGGCCCAGCACGCCCTGGGTGTAGAGGCCGATCCGCTTGCCGGCAAGGGTCGAGCCGCGCAGCCCGTCCTGGTAGCGGGCCAGCACATGCCCGACCTGTTCGCGGGTCGCG
>JAYTOZ010000312.1:0-2110 GCA_043747515.1 Frankiales bacterium
GGCCGGTCCACCGACGGGCACCTGCAGTGGCGGCAGGTGCCCGCAGCTGACGTAGCTGTAGCAACCGTCGGGCTCGAGCAGCCCGTAGTGCAGCGTCACCAGCTCCTCGCCGCCGAACGAGTCGAAGAGCAGGTCCAGGGCCGCGGACATCGCGGCCGGCTCGGGATCCAGGACGGCGTAGGCCCGCACGGCGGCGCGGGTCGTGGCCATCAAGGTGGCCGCCCGCACCCCGCGGCCCATCACGTCACCGAGCACCACGGCGACCCGGTCGCCGGCCAGCGGCAGCAGCTCGGCCCAGTCACCACCGACCTCGACCCCGTCGCTGGTCGCGTGACGGGTGCACGCGTCGGCCCCGGGCAGCACCGGCACGGCACCGGGCTGCAGGGCTCGCTGCAGGACCGTCGCGACATCGCGTTGCTGCTCGAACAACCGGGCCCGGCCGATCGCGAGCGCGGAGGAATCGGCAAAGGTGGTCAGGAACAGCCGGGCCGAGGCGTCCAGGCCGTCGGTGTGCCGCAGCGCCACGCCGACCACGCCGAGCGGGATGCCGGCGCTGACCAGCGACAGCAGCACCGCGGCCGCCGGTGTGCCGTCAGGCAGCACCGTCGGGCGCACCACCGGCCGACCGGCGCTGAGCACGCCACGCACGTCAGCCTCACCGAGCGGTTCGGTCCAGCCGATGAAGCGCACGTCGAGCTGCTCCCCCCGGGCCACCACGGCAAGCACCGAAGCCCCCGCGTCGGGCAGCCCGGCGGCCGCCGACAGCACCGCGGCGAGCACCTGCGGGAGGGTCACCGCCTGCGTGTACGCCGCACCGGTGCGCTGGAGCGCCTCGCTGCGCTGGGTCGCCCGTCGTGCGTCGGTGATGTCCGAGGTGGTGCCCAGCCACTCGATGAGCTGCCCGTCCCGGCGTACGGGCGCGGCCTTGGAGGCGATGACCCGCCAGCCACCCTCGGCCGACCGGATCCGGTAGTCGAGGTCCTGGTAGCTGCCCCCCGCGACGCAGCGCAGCCAGTCGGCGCGGACCCGGTCGTGGTCGTCGGGGTGCACGTCCTGCAGCCAACGCCCGCCGAGCACCGACGCCGATCCGGTGATCCGGCGCCACGCCGGCATGTCGGTGTGGAGCTCGCCGGTCGGGTCGGCTGCCCAGACGTCCATGCTGATCGCCTCGACCAGGCTGCGGTAGCGCAGCTCGGACAGCGCGACGGCCTGCGTCGCGGCCCGAGCGGCGGCGAACAGCTGGGCCCGTTCAAGGGCCAGCGCGCACTGCCCGGCGAGGGTGAGCAGCGCGACGCGCTCCTCCGGCGGGCTCGAGCGCGGCTGGTCGAACGACAGCCGGAGCACGCCGAGCAGCCGGTCGTGCGCCAGCAGCGGCAGCACGATCCAGGCCTGCTCACCGGTCGACTCGACGTAGCCGCGCACCGCCGGGTTGTCCCAGTCGGCGTAGAGCTGGGCGCGGTCGGCGAAGAACATCGGCCGGCAGGTCCGAGCCACCTCCGACGTGGGCACGGGGTCGTCGAGCGAGCGGACCTCGACGCCGGCCAGCCGACCGCCCGGCCCCATGTAGCGGAGCTGGCGAAGCTGCTCGTCGAGCAGGGCGACGCTCGCATTGACCGTACCGAGCAGGCGGTCACCGGCGGACACGACCAGCGCCAGGACCTCCTCGATCCCGATGGCCCCCGACAAGGCGGTCCCGAGCACCAACAGCGCGCGGGTTCGGTCGGCTGCCACGTCGGCCCGCTGCGTCTGCGTCTGCGCCTGCTCCCGGTTGGCCAGCTCGGCGGTGACATCGACGGCGACGACGACGACCCCGGCGATCTCATCGTCGTCGTCGCGCAGCGCAGACCAGCTGACGTCGAAGCGACCCACCACCGGCTCGCCGTCGGGCCGCACCCAGGTGACCTGCGCGCCTGTTCGGTGCCGGGTCTGGCCGGTCTTGATGACGTGTCTGAGCAGATCGCCGATGCCCTGCCCGGTCAGCTCGGGAAAGGCAGTCCAGATCGGGACGCCAAGCTCCCGCGGGCCGAACAACTCGGTGAAGCGCGGGTTGGCGTAGGCCAGCTCCAGCCGCGGTCCGTGGAAGATCCCCATGACCGCCGGGGCGTCGTGG
>JAYTOZ010000313.1:0-3027 GCA_043747515.1 Frankiales bacterium
CGACGGCGCGGCGCCGGCCGTCCTGGTCCTGCAGCCCGGGGTCGCCTTCCTCAGAGCCGCGGCCGCGCGCGGTACCTCGGTGCTGGGGGTGTGGCCGGCGGGTGGGGAGCTGACGATCACTGACCGCGCCGAGGACTCGCTGAGCGTCGTCCCCGCGGGAAGCATGCGGTGAGTGCCGTCCCGGCTGCGAGTCGCTGTTCCCGCACGGCTGGACCTCGCGGCGCGACGTCGACCGAGCGTGGTTCGCCCTGACCGCGCTGGTCGTGCTCGTCACCGAGCTGGTCGTCACCGCCACCACCACCGGTGGTGGTGGTGGCGGTCAACCCACAGCGCACGCTCAACGTGCTGGCCTTGTTCACCGTGCAGTCCAACGTGCTCGTCGGTGTGACCAGTGCCCGGCTGGCGCTGCGGCCGGTCTCCTTCGACACCGACGCGGCCGTAGATCTGCGCGAAGTGGAGGCTGATCTCCCTGGCCGTCTGGCCATTCGGATACAGCGTCAGCACATCCTCATCAACCTCAGCGAGCCGGCGCTGACGTTCTTCACGATCACCGGGTCGAACGTGCCGTCCCGATCCCGCGACACATCAATTGCGACATGGCCAGTCGCGCCGGTCAGCACGGTCTTGGGTCGGGTGCCGTTCCGCACGTTCCCGGAGTCCAGAACTCCCGACATGGTGGGATCTTTCAATTGATCTCGGGGTAGCCCTTGACGCTGTAGGCGAGGGGGAGGTTGGCGTCGGGGTAGCGGGTGCTGGTCTGGGTGAGTTCGGTGCAGAGTGCGGCGAGGGATTTGCTGCGTCTGGTGCTGAGGCGCCGCCTGCGGATGCAGCGGGACGGTTGCCTGGCGCGACGTGTCGCTTGATGAAGGTCTTGGTCGGTCGTTGACGATCGAGCCCGGGACCCCACCGAAGTGCGCGAACGGCTGGCGCTGGCCGTCCCAGAACGTCACGAGGTCCAGCGGGGATGTGAAGCACGTGAAGCGATTCCGGGAGGAGGACAGCGTCAATGTGGGACGAGTAGGTCCGTTCCGTCACGACGCGGGCGAGTACATCGCCTTGTTCACCCCAGTCGACCTGGGCCTGGGCGCCGGCGACGACGTCGAACCGGCGGTGCAAGCCTCCGCAACGCGTTGTCGTCGGTCTCGAACAGCTCGTCCTGGCTCAGCGGCCGGACCGTTGCGAGGTGCATCTTCACCCGCTGGTAGTGGCCGGTGAAGCCGTGCTCGGCGACGAGACGTTCGTAGATGACGCTGCCCTTGAGCGAGACGTCGCTTCGCAGCTCCGTCTCGATCAAGACCGCGAGCGGGGTGATGACTTGCAGCTGGCAGCCGGCTCGTGATGGTGCCCGCGGTGGGGCAAGGTCTTTACCCGCGAACGGGGCAGACGGCGCGCAAGACACTGCCTTTCCTCGTCCGCCGCTCCACGGTAAGTTCTGCCTCATGGTCGCGCGGGTTTGGCATGCGGTGATAGCGATGCTCGTGTTAGCGGCGATCATCGTGCAGGTCGTGGTCGCAATCCGCGTCAGCGGAAGTCCTCATGAGACAACTGCGGGCCTTCTGCGTGGCAGTTCGACGGCCGGACGAGTTTTTCGCGTGTTCAGCTTCTTCACGATTCAGAGCAACCTGCTCAGTGGTTTGGTCTCCTGGCAACTGGCGGTCAGGCCCGATCGTGATGGGCCGGTGTGGCGAGCAGTTCGTCTCGCGGCCCTGTTCGGGATCACGGTGACCGGGATCGGCTACTCGGCTGTCCTGGCCGACATCCACGAGCCCCATGGTGTTGCGGAAACCTTCGTCAACGACCTTGTCCACTACGTCGTGCCGGTCATGATGGTCGTGGGCTGGTTGGCCTTTGGGCCACGGCCGCGGATCGACCGCGGCACAGTGCTGCGCTCGCTCTGGTTCCCGGTGCTGTGGATGATCTACACGTTGTTCCGAGGCGCGGTCTGGGACTGGTACCCCTACCCGTTCCTTGACGTCCCCTCCAACGGCTACACCCGCGTCCTGATCAACGCCGTCGTCGCAACGGTCGTGCTTGCCGGTGTTGCAGGGCTGTATACCTTCGGCGACCGAAGATTGCCAGCGTCCCCGAGCACTGGTCACGACCAGTTCACGCCCGTCGCCGGCGCGTCGTCGGCCTGACGAAAACCCGAACGTGGTGAAACGCACCCTGACCTTGGCTCGCCACCTGGCTCGCTGACAACGGCCGGTCACAAGTCCGATTCCCACGAAAAGCAGGCGCTACCGTCTGCCGGTGCCAAGTGTGACCTGAGAAATGTCGGTGAGTCGTTCGCCGACAGACAGAACACATGCCCGCGGCAACCTCGAAAAAGAGGTGCGTTTCTCACCTCCCGGCAGACTCCCCGGCATTTCAGGGTGCCGTTCCAGCCTTTGACCGCCCCGAGGCCCGAAGGCGTGCAGCGGCTGTCAGGGGATCAGGTCGAAGGCCTCAGCGTGACGGGGCCGGACGACGCTGAAGTCTCGGGGGTTCAGGGTGGCCAACGTGGTGATGCCACGGTTCTCGGCGATGCTGACGTCGACCAGGCCGAGGCCGAGGTCGGCGTCCTGCTCGATGAGCTCGGCGCAGCGGGCGTCGTCGGCGAGGGCAAGATCGATGACCTGCAGGGCGCCGGCGATGATGAGCCGTCGCAACAGGTCCGCGCACGCCTGATGGTGTGGCTCATCGGTGTCGGCAGCCGACAGCAGCACGCCGGTGTCGCAAAGCAAGGTCATCCGGGCGTCAGCTGTCGTTGACGGTGGTCCGGGCGGCGAGGTGGCGGCGAGCCTGACGGATGTCCAGAGGTTTGCGGCGACCTGACGCACCGGCGGTAAGGATGGCCTGCAGCGGGTCCGCGGCACCCTGACCGGCCAGGCCTTCCGCCACGAGCTGCGCCGCGACCTGCCCGACCACGAGGCCGCGGAGCTGCGGCCGCGGAGCGGCGGCCAGCTCGTCGGGCAGGTGCACGGTGATGGTCACGTCAACAGGATCGAGTCCTGAGGGCGCTGCGGGAGGAGGCTCCCAGCAGGTAAA
>JAYTOZ010000314.1:0-3998 GCA_043747515.1 Frankiales bacterium
ATTACACGTCAAGCCGGTCGTCGCGCTCGACCACCACGGGCTCTACGCCCCGCTGCGGGCCCAGATCGACCTCATGGTGGAGCGCGGTTTCGTCCGGCCCGAGGCAGTCGCCTCGCTGCAGTGGGCAGCGACGGTCAGCGAGGCCTTCGAGCTGATCGAGCGCGGGCTGCGGCGGCCCACCCTCATCGTCCCGACGGCAGCCGAGGAGCTCGAGGCCGACGTCGACGCCGGGCCGTAGGAACGTGGTGCCGTAGGTGTGTTGAGCGGCTCCCCGGCATGGCAGCATTCGACCGGTGCTGACCGTGCTCGAAGTGCTCGCCGTGCTCGTGGTGCTGTTCGGCGCGGCGGTCGTCGCCACCCGGGAGGGGCCGATCCTGCGCGACGCCCACCGGGACGCTCCCGATCTCAGCCTGCCGGTCGGGCCGCTGCAGCCGGCCGACGTCGGAGAGGTCCGGTTCGCGATGGCACTGCGCGGCTACCGGATGCAGGAGGTCGATGCGGTCCTGGCGCGACTGGCCTGCGAGCTGGCGACCCGCGACGCGCGGATCGCCGCGCTCCTGGGTGACGACGTCAAGCCGTCGGGCGCCGCCGGGGCGGCCAGGCCCGCCGGGTCGACCCGGCCCGACCCGGCGCCCTGACCGTCCGGAGCGCCTTGACTGGCGCCGGTCGGCGCCGACGGCGGACACTGGGGTGGTGACCGCCACCCTCATCCTGACCGTCGACGTCGCTGCGCCCGCGCAGGACACCTGGGCCGGCGCCACCGACTGGGTCAATCAGGGCGCCTGGATGCTCGGGACCACGGTGCGGCCCACCCGCCGTGACGGCCAGGGGGTCGGCGGCGCCATCGAAGCGTTCACCGGCCTCGGCCGGGTGGGTTTCCTGGACACGATGGAGATCACCGTGTGGGAGCCGCCGGCCAAGTGCCATGTCCTGCACACCGGCCGGCTGATCAAGGGCACCGGGGCGTTCGAGGTCGAGCCGCGCGGGCCGCGGGCCAGCAGCTTCATCTGGCGGGAGGACCTCGAGCTGCCGCTCGGTGCTCTGGGCCGGCTCGGCTGGCCGCTGGTCAAGCCGGTCTTCGCCGCCGGGGTCCAGGCCTCACTCCGCAAGTTCGCCCGCTGGGTCGAGGCCGGCCGGCCCGCCGTCAAGGCCGCCTGAGCCCGGTCGGCCGCCGGCCCGCCGTCCACCCGGCTCGGCGTACCAGGTCAGCGGCCTGCGAACTCCGGCGGCTGCTTGGCCAGGAACGACCGGACGGCTGCCGCATGGTCTGACGTGGCGCCTGCCCGGGTCTGCAACTCGTCCTCCTTGGCCAGCGCCTCAACGAGCGTGTGATCCGCGGCGTAGCTGAGCGAGGCCTTGACCAGGCCGAAGGCGACGGTCGGGCCCGCCGCCAGACGCGTCGCGAGCTCGGTCGCGACGGTCAGCACCTGCTCGGCGGGGACGACAACGTTGAGCAGCCCCATCTCGAGGGCCTGCTCGGCCGTGAACGGTTCGGCCAACAGCAACAGGGCAGCCGCCCGCCCGGCACCGACGAGGCGGGGCAGTGTCCAGGACAGGCCCGAGTCGGCGGTCAGGCCGATGCCGGTGAACGCCGTCGTATACCGGCTCCCGGCCGCCCCGATGCGCAGGTCGAGCGAGCAGGCCAGGCCCAGCCCTGCGCCGGCCGCCGTGCCGTTGATGGCCGCGATGGTCGGGATGGCCAGCCCGGCGAGCATCGTCACCAGCGGGTTGTAGTGGTCACGCACGGTCGACAGCGGAGCCGGGTCGCCGGCGCTCAGCAGCCCGGCATGCTCGCGCAGGTCCTGCCCGACGCAGAAGGCCCGGCCACTGCCGGTCAGGACCAGCGCCCGCACCCGGGCGTCGGCTCGCACCGCGCCGACCGCTTCGAGCAGGCTGGTCTTGGCTTCGAGGGTCAGGGCGTTCATGCCGTCGGGACGGTTCAAGGTGACCGTCGCGACGGCGCCGTTGACGTCCAGGAGCACGGTGTCCGACATCAGAGGCCTCCAGGCGAGGGGGAGTTGAACCAGCAGCGTCTCACCCGCTCGTGACAGCGCGCGCCGCACCGGTTTTCCCAGGCGCCGCCCGGTGCGACAGACTGTGACCAGCAACATGAAATCGCAGTGGCACGAGGCCACCGTGACAACTGATGGAGGTACGTCGATGGCGGCCATGAAGCCGCGCACGGGCGACGGTCCGCTCGAGGTCACCAAGGAGGGGCGGGGTCTGGTGATGCGGGTTCCCCTCGAGGGCGGTGGCCGCCTGGTCGTAGAGCTCAATGCCGAGGAGGCTGCAGCGTTGCGCGACGAGCTCGCGGCCGTCACCAGCTAGGTCGCCGGGTGCCACGAGCGAGCGCTCAGCGCAAACAAGCCCTGCCGTCGGTGCGGCTGGCCACCGCCCTGCCCGACGCGGTCGTCGTCGCGCTCGCGACCGCCGCGGTGGACGGCGTCGCGACCCTGCTCGGTGAGCTCGTGGTGCTCCCGGACACCGATGTCACGGCGTTGCTCGCCCGGGAGTCGGCCAAGGGCGGTGCCGGTGAGCTCGTGGCCGTGCCCGTGCTCGACGGTGGTCCGCCCGAGCGGATCCTGCTGCTCGGCACCGGTGACGGCAGTGCCGCGGCGCTGCGCAGGGCCGGGGCCGCGGTGGCCCGCCGGGCCAAGGGCTCGGCGTCGCTCGCGGTCGATCTGCGCGGCCTGATGCTCACCCCCGACGCCCTGCGCGGGTTCGTCGAGGGGACGCTGCTCGCGGCGTACGGCTTCACGTTGGACCCGGGCGCGCCGCCGCGGCCGCTGCAGGACGTCACGATCGTCTGCGCGGACCTTGTTCCCCTGCAGGGAGCACTCGTCGATGCCGTCACGATTGCGACGGCGACCGCAACGGCCCGCGACCTGGTGAACACCCCATCGCTGGTCAAGACACCGGACTGGCTGGCCAAGCAGGCCACGACGCTTCTGCGCGGGCTGACGGTCACGGTCCGCGACGAGAAGCTGCTGGCTCGCGAGGGGTTCGGCGGGGTCGCCGCGGTCGGCATGGGCTCGACCCGGCCGCCGCGGATCGTCGAGGCCAGCTGGGACGGCGGTGGCCCGCGGCACGTCGTGCTCGTCGGCAAGGGGATCACCTTCGACAGCGGCGGTCTGTCGCTCAAGAGCACCGACGGCATGTTGACCATGAAGAGCGATATGGCCGGTGCGGCTGCCGTGCTGGCGACCCTGCGGGCGGTCGCCGACCTGCGCCTGCCGCTCCGGCTCACCGCGCTCGCCATGGTGTCGGAGAACATGCCGAGCGGCACCGCACAGCGCCCGGGTGACGTCATCACCCAGTACGGCGGGCGCACCGTCGAAGTCCTCAACACCGACGCCGAGGGTCGCCTCGTGCTCGCCGACGGCCTCGCCTACGCCGACCTCGTCCTGGACCCGGACATCATCGTCGACGTCGCGACGCTCACCGGGGCCACGCCGGTCGCGCTCGGCAAGCAGTACGCCGGGCTGTTCGCCTCCGACGACGACCTCGCCGGGCAACTGCTGGCCGCGGGCGAGGCGTCTGGTGAGCGCCTCTGGCGGATGCCGCTCGTCGAGGACTACCGGCGGGCCCTGGACTCACCGGTGGCCGACCTGCGCAACATCGGCGACCCCCGACTGAAGCTGCACGGTGGTTCGATCACCGCCGCGCTGTTCCTGCGCGAGTTCACCGGCGGCCGGCCCTGGGCCCATCTGGACATCGCCGGTCCGGCCTGGTCAGGAGCCGAGGACGACGAGCTGAGCAAGGGTGGCACCGGCTACGGCGTACGGCTGCTGGTGCGCTGGCTGCAGGTGCTGGCGGCCCAGCCCGTCGCTGCCCGTCGCGGCCGCCGTCGCACCGCCTGAGGCGTTGGCCGTTCGAGCTGTTCGCCCGCTGGACGGGTCCGCCGCGGCGAGGTGATCGTTGTGCGCCGCCCAGCCCGGCGCCGCGCTGACCTGCCCATCGTCGGTGGCTTGCCGGCCGGGGCGGGGGCCGGACGCCAC
>JAYTOZ010000315.1:0-2501 GCA_043747515.1 Frankiales bacterium
AGACGGGGGGTCAGGCTGCGACGACGTCGACCGGACGGGCCATCGCCGCTGTCGGGCGCTCGGCGCCGACCGGTTCGAGCTGCGGGACATCGATCGGCATCGGGATGGGGATCGGCTGCGGCTCGATCACGGCGAGGGTCTCGCTGACCTCCCGTAGGACGTCGGACAGCCGAACGCCGAGGGCCCGGCAAATGCTGGCGAGCAGCTCCGACGAGGCTTCCTTCTGCCCGCGCTCGACCTCCGAGAGGTAGCCCAGGCTGACCCGTGCGGCCCCCGACACCTCACGCAGGGTGCGGCGCTGCCTGAGCCGGGTCTCCCGCAGGGAACTGCCCAGGAGGGTGCGCAGCACTGCCATCGCGTCCACCTCCAAGGTCCCCAAGCCATTCTCAGGCGCGGGGCCAACGTTACCCGCCTGCGCCCCACTGGGCACAACCATCGTGGCGGCTGGTCACTTCCGCGTCGTCAGCGCGCGCCGCAACAGGTCCAGGGCAGCAGTCACGGTGAGCAGCCGCACGCGGTCACGGTCACCGGGCAGGCGCACGGTCCGGACCTGGCTCCCGGACGGCCCGGCGAGCGCGATATGGACCGTCCCGACCGGCTTGCCCTCCTGCTCGCTGGGCCCGGCCACGCCGGTGACGCCGATGCCCCAGGTGGCACCGAGCCTGCTTCGGGCACCGAAGGCGAGGGCTTCGGCGGTCTCGGCCGCGACCGCGCCGTGGGTGGCGAGCAGCGCCTCCGGCACCCCGGCGAGCGAGCCCTTCAGGTCGGTGGCGTAGACCACGAGCCCACCACGGTAGGTCGCGGACGAGCCCGGCCGTTGCGACAACGTGGCGCTGAGCAACCCACCGGTCAGCGACTCGGCCACCGCAACGCTCTCGCCGCGACCGGCCAGCAGGGCGTGGACGACCCCGTCGAGGCTGTCGTCGTCGTAGCCCCAGACGGCGTCGCCGAGCGCGCCCGCGCAGGCTGCGACCAGCGGCTCGAGGACCGCCGGGTCCCCGGCGGTGGTGAACCGGACCCGGACGATCGCGCCGCCGGCGAGGTAGGCCAGAGCCACGCCTGCCGGCACGGTGGTCGCCGCTTCGACCAATTCGGCCACCGCCGACTCGCCGAGCCCGGCACACCGCAGCGTGCGGGTGACGACCCGGGTGCCGGAACGCTCGGCCAGCCGGGGCAGGACCAATTCGGCGACGGCGCGCATCTCGTGCGGCGGCCCGGGCAGCGCGACGACGATCGCGCCATCTATCTCCAGCCACAGGCCCGGCGCCGTGCCGACTGGGTTGTCGAGCGCCTCGGCGCCTTGGGGCACGTCGGCCTGCTTGAGCACGACGTCCTGCATCGCAAAGCCGTACGCCGCGAAGCGGTCCCTGAGCTGATCCTCGATGGCCGACACGCGGCGCAGCGGCCTTCCCGCAACCAGGGCGACCGCGTCACGGGTGAGGTCGTCGACGGTCGGGCCGAGCCCCCCGGTGAGGACCACGACGTCGGCGTCCTCGATCGCCCGGCGCAGCGCGGTGGCGAGCCGGGCGACGTCGTCGCCGACCATCGCCGAGTGGACGACCTGGACGCCGGCCGCGGCGAGCTGCTCGCCGAGCCAGGCGGCGTTGCTGTTGACGATGTCGCCGAGCAGCAGCTCGTCACCGACGGCGAGGACCGCGCCGTTCATCGCCGGGCCGCCCGGCGGGCCCGCTTCATCTCGGCCCGTGCGCTGGTCCGCCGCAGCGTCAGCGCCCGCGCGATGTAGTCCACACCGGTCAGCACGGTGACCACCACCGCCAGCACCATCACCCCGGCCCGGGCGCTGGCGAGCGGACCGGTGAGCGGCAGGACGTACAGGCCGATCGCCAGGGCCTGCAGGAGCGTCTTGAGCTTGCCGCCGCGGCTGGCCGGGATGACCCCGTGCCGGATCACCCAGAACCGCAGCAGGGTGACACCGACCTCGCGGACGAGCACGAGAACAGTCACCCACCAGGGCAACTCGTGGAGCAGCGACAGCCCGATCAGGGCCGCCCCGATGAGCGCCTTGTCGGCGATCGGATCGGCGAGCTTGCCGAACGACGTGATGAGGTTGCGGCTGCGAGCCAGCTGACCGTCGATCCGGTCGGTGTAGGAGGCCAGCGCGAACACGCCCCATGCGCCGACGCGGAAGCCCCGGTCGTCGCCGCTTCTGGCCAGCAACAGCGCGGCGAAGACCGGCACAAGGAGCAGGCGTAGGACAGTCAGGGCGTTGGCGATGTTCCAGGCACTGGCCGAGGACAGCGGCAGCGCAAGCGGCTCGTCGGCAGCCGGGGCGGCCGGTCCGTCGAGCGCGTCGGCGGTCATGCCGGCAGGGCAGCCGGGACGAGCTGCGCCACCAGGTCGACGCCTTCGCTGCAGGTCACGACCGCGGTCACGAGGTCGCCGACCCGCAGGCCCGGTCCGTGCACGGTCGTCGAGCCGTCGACCTCGGGCGCCTGATGCGCGGCCCGCCCCTCGGCGGTGGCGCCGTCGACTGATTCGAT
>JAYTOZ010000316.1:0-1502 GCA_043747515.1 Frankiales bacterium
CCTCGGGCCGGGTCTTGACGGGGGCGCCGCTGATCGGCACCCTCTGCGCGAAGGAGTTGCGGACCGGGCGTGACCCGCCTCGACATGAGGCGTGGTTCCCGCGTACACTCCTTGTTTGCGCTGCCTCCCGTCAAATATCTGCCCGGGCCAGATGCCCAGGGCGGCCGGTCGAGTGTGCGTCGCCGCTGAGATCTTCGATCGTCAAAGGATCCCCTCTTGGCCGCTCCTCGTCCCACCCACCGGCAGTCCTTCGCCAAGATCCGTGAACCTCTCGAAGTGCCCAACCTGCTGGACCTGCAGGTCTCGTCGTTCGACTGGCTGGTCGGCAACGAGCTCTGGCAGGAGCGCGTCAAGGTCGCCGTCGACGCCGGCCGCACCGACGTCTCCACCACCTCGGGCCTGGAGGAGATCTTCGAGGAGATCTCCCCCATCGAGGACTTCTCCGGATCGATGTCGCTGTCCTTCCGTGACCACCGATTCGAGCCCACCAAGTACTCCGTCGAGGAGTGCAAGGACAAGGACATGACCTACGCGGCTCCGCTGTTCGTCACGGCGGAGTTCACCAACAACTCGACCGGCGAGATCAAGAGCCAGACCGTCTTCATGGGCGACTTCCCCGTGATGACGCCGAAGGGCACGTTCGTGATCAACGGCACCGAGCGCGTGGTCGTCTCGCAGCTCGTGCGGTCCCCGGGCGTCTACTTCGACAAGCAGATCGACAAGACCACCGACAAGGACACCTACTCCTGCAAGGTGATCCCGTCGCGTGGCGCGTGGCTCGAGTTCGAGGTCGACAAGCGCGACGCCGTCGGTGTGCGCATCGATCGCAAGCGCAAACAGCCGGTCACCGTGCTGCTCAAGGCGCTCGGCTGGGACGACGCCCGCATCCTGGAGCGCTACGGCGACTACGAGTCGATGCGGATGACGCTCGAGAAGGACCACACCACAGGTCAGGACGACGCCCTGATCGACATCTACCGCAAGCTGCGTCCGGGCGAGCCGCCGACCAAGGAGTCGGCGCAGACGCTGCTCGACAACTTGTTCTTCAACGCCAAGCGCTACGACCTCGCCAAGGTCGGGCGCTACAAGGTGAACAAGAAGCTCGAGCTGGCGTTGCCGATGGGCCAAGGCACGCTCACCGAGGACGACATCTTGTCGACCATTGACTACGTCGTGAAGCTGCACGCCGGTGAGCTGGGCTTCGAGACAGACGACATCGACCACTTCGGCAACCGCCGCCTGCGCACGGTCGGCGAGCTCATCCAGAACCAGATCCGGCTGGGCCTGGCCCGGATGGAGCGGGTGGTCCGCGAGCGGATGACGACGCAGGACGTCGAGGCGATCACGCCGCAGACGTTGATCAACATCCGGCCGGTCGTCGCCTCCATCAAGGAATTCTTCGGCACCAGCCAGCTCTCGCAGTTCATGGACCAGACCAACCCGCTGTCCGGTTTGACGCACAAGCGCCGGCTGTCGGCGCTCGGTCCCGGTGGGCTGTCCCG
>JAYTOZ010000317.1:0-1602 GCA_043747515.1 Frankiales bacterium
GGACTGCTGGTCCGCCGGGGGCCGTGCTTTCCGAGAGGTGCCGCGGCGCTGCTGGAGTCCTCGGTCGCTGCCCTGGCCGTCGACCGCGACGGCGCAGCGGTGGGCTACGCGACCTACGACCGGGGGAGGGGGTACGGCCCGCAGTCCGAGCTGAGGGTCTGGGAGCTGGTAGCCGCAACCGGGTCCGCAACCGCCGCGCTGCTGCGTTCGCTGGCGAGCTGGCGGTCGGTGGTCGGCAGGGTGCAGTGGCGTGGCCCGACCGATCAGCTGGCCCTGCACCTGCCGGGCCCGGTGCCGCCGCCGTGCGAGCGGAAACCGTGGATGCTCCGCGTCGTCGACCCGGTCCAGGCCGTCGCCGGCCGGGGGTTCCCGGGCGGTCTGTCGCTGCAGGTCGAGGTCGAGGTCGCCGGGGTCGGCTGGCACCTGTCTGTGCGGGACGGTCGGGGTGCCCTCGAGCCCACCGCCCGGCGCGGGTTGCCCGCGCTGCACCCCCGCGGGCTGGCGTTGCTCTACGCCGGGGCGGTCGACAGCGGCGGGCTCGTCCGGGCCGGGCTGCTGGACCGGCCGGAGCAGCGCCTGGACGCGGCCTTCGCGGGTCCGCGGCCCCAGATCCTGGACGAGTTCTGAACTGCCCGGCGCCGGGGTGCGCGGCCGCCCGTCTGGCAGACTCGGCCCGGTGAGGCTTCTGGCGGGCAGACGCGGCCGGCAGGCGGAGCGCCTGCCCGGCGTGCTCGGCGTGGCCCGCCTCGACCGGCGCACGAAGGACCTCACCAAGCGCCTTCGACCGGGTGAGATCGCCGTCATCGACCACGTCGACATCGACCGGGTCAGTGCCGATGCCCTCGTTGCCTGCCGGGTCTCGGCGGTCGTCAACGTCGCCCCCAGCACGAGCGGGCGCTATCCCAACCTCGGCCCGGGGATCCTGCTCGCCGCCGGGATCGAGCTGCTCGACGAGGTCGGCAGCGAGGTCTTTGGCGACCTGCAGGAGGGCGACGTCGTCAGGCTCGAGGGCAACACCCTCTACGCCGGGCTCGTGCCGATCGCCAAGGGTCTCCGGCAGGACGCGGAGAGCGTCGCGGTCGCCATGCTGTCCTCGCGCGCCGGCCTCGCCACCCAGCTCGAGGCTTTTGCCGCCAACACGATGGAATACCTGCTCAAGGAACGCGACCTGCTGCTCGACGGGGTGGGCGTGCCCGACGTGCACACCCGTCTCGAGGGGCGGCATGCGCTCATCGTGGTCCGCGGCTACGACTACAAGCAGGACCTTGCCGTGCTGCGGCCCTACGTCCGGGAATACCGGCCGGTGCTCATCGGTGTCGATGGTGGCGCGGATGCGCTGATCGAGGCGGGCTATACGCCGCACCTGATCGTCGGGGACATGGACTCAGTCTCCGACACAGCGCTGACCTGCGGCGCCGAGGTGGTGGTGCACGCCTACCGCGACGGTGCCGCGCCCGGTCTGCGCCGGGTGCAGGACCTCGGGGTCGAGGCGGTGGTCTTCCCCGCGGCGGGAACCAGCGAGGACATCGCGATGCTGCTCGCCGACGAGAAGGGCAGCTCGCTGATCGTCGCAGTCGGCACCCACGCCACACTTGAGGAGTT
>JAYTOZ010000318.1:0-2525 GCA_043747515.1 Frankiales bacterium
TGGCACTGCAGCACCCCGGCGCAGCGGGGCATCTCGAGCCGTACAACGTTGCGAGCGGCACGATGCACACGGTTGGCGACCTGGCCCGCGAGCTCGCCCTGGCTGCCGGTGGGCCGTTGCCTGTCACGACCGGGCAATACCGCCTCGGCGACGTACGGCATGTCGTCGCGTCACCGGCGAAGGCCCAGGCTGCGCTCGGGTTCCGTGCGCAGGTGTCCTTCGGGGACGGGGTCCGCGAGTTCGCGACCGCGCCGCTGCGGGAGGCCGTGGGTGCCTGACGTCGTCCTGCCCTGCCTCGACGAGGCCGGCGCGCTGCCGTGGGTGCTCTCCCGGATGCCCGCGGGCTACCGCACGATCGTGGCTGACAACGGCTCGACCGACGGCTCCCGGGAGATCGCCGAGTCGTACGGCGCGCAGGTCGTGCCCGCCTCCCCACGCGGTTTTGGTGCGGCCTGCCACGCGGGCCTGCTCGCGGCGACGAGCGACATCGTCTGCTTCATGGATGCCGACAGCTCGCTGGATCCGCAGCAACTCCCCCTGGTCGTCGCGGCACTGGCCGGGCACGACCTGGTGATGGGCCGACGGCGGCCGACGGCGCGGGGCGCATTCTCACTGCACGCCCGGCTCGGCAACGCCGAGGTGGCCCGCCGGGTGCGCAAGCGGACCGGCTACGACGTCCACGATCTCGGGCCGATGCGCGCCTGCCACCGACAAGCCCTGCTCGATCTCGACCTCGTCGACCGGCGCTTCGGCTATCCCTTGGAGATGGTGGTGAAGGGCTCGGCCGCCGGCTGGCGCGTCGTGGAGGTCGATGTCGATTACCACCCGCGGGTCGGCAGGTCGAAGGTGACGGGAACGGTCCGCGGGACGGCCCGCGCGGTGCGCGACATGAGCCGGGTGCTCGCGAAACCCTGAGATCAGCCCGTCGCCAGCGTCAGACGCGCGGCCGGCAGGCGGACCAGCACGCGGCAGCCCGGGCCGTGGTTGCTGATGCTGATCTCGCCGTGGTGCGCCTCAACGAGACCGCGCGCGTTGGCCAGCCCGAGACCGGCGTCGCCGTCGTCGCCGGGGGTGGGCGCCGCCGCACCGCGGAAGGCCTTCGACGGACGGCAGGCCACCGGCGAAGCGCCGACGCGTTGATGCGGGACAGCTCGAACAGGTCCTCGACCATCCCGGCGAGCCGGTCGGCCTCCCTGCGCGGGCCGGTGTGGTGGCGCCGCACGGTCCCCAGGTCGTCCTCGAGCTCATAGCGATAGCCGGCACCGAAGACGGTCACCACCGGGATGGGGTTGCGCGGGTCGAGCTCGACCTTCTCCCGCAGCCGGCGCACATGGGCCGTAACGGTTGAGTGTTTGGCGAACTCCCAGCCCCACACGTGCTTGAGCAGCTCCTCGCGGCTGAATGCCTGCTGTGGCTGCGGCAGCAGGAAGACCAGCAGGTCGTACTCGCGCACCGTGAGGCCAAGCGGCTGACCACCCGTGCTGGCATGGTGCGCCGCCACGTCGACTTCGACGTCACCACGCCGTCACCACGCCGTCACCAGCAACACCGGCTCAATGCTGGGTTGGTGGACCTACGGTTCTCGTCATGCCCCGCCGCCTGCTCGCCGCCGACGCGGCCGGACCCAGCCGGTTCGACGTCGCGCTCGGCGCGACCGTCGACAGCGACCCTGCCCTCGGCTCGGCAGGGCTGCTCGGGCTCGGCGTCGCCGACGGCGGCCTGCTGGGCATCGGGAGCCCGCATGCATGACGTCCAGCTGCTCGTGCTGGCCAAAGCTCCCGTTGCCGGCCGGGTCAAGACCCGGCTGTGCCCGCCGCTGACGCCGCAGCAGGCCGCCGATGTCGCCGAAGCGGCCCTGCTCGACACCATCGACGCCGTACGCCGCACGGAGGTCCGCCGCCGGGTCCTCGTGCTCGACGGGTCGTTTGCGGCGGCCGGCTTCGAGGTGCTGACGCAACGCGGCGACGGACTTGACGAGCGGCTCGCCGCGGCCTTCGACGACGCCTGGTCCGGCGCGCAGCTGCCCCTGCTGCTCATCGGTATGGATACCCCCGAGGTCACCCCGGCCGGTTTGGAGATGGCCGTCGAGGCGCTGGTGCGCACCGGCTGCGTGCTCGGCCTGGCCCGGGACGGCGGGTGGTGGGCGCTGGGCCTGGACCGCCCGGACGCGTCGCTGCTGCTCGGGATCGCGACGTCGCAGGACGACACCGGGGCGCGGCAGCGCGACCGGTTGCTGGCCTCGGGCCGGGACGTGCTCGACCTGCCGGTGTTGCGTGACGTCGACACGGTCGACGACCTGATGGCGGTGGCCGAGCTCGCACCGGACGGGCGCTTCGCGGCCAAGGTCCGCGACATCCTGGCGGCCCTGTCGTGACCGCGGCGGTCGATCTGTACGGCGCCGGCTGCAAGCCGGCCATGAGCCGATGCTGCTGCGCTACGCCGACGGGACCGCGCGGGCGCAGCCGGTGGGTGCCTGGAACGCCGACGAGCACGCCGGCGACGACACCCTGCTCGATCGGTCGACC
>JAYTOZ010000319.1:0-3280 GCA_043747515.1 Frankiales bacterium
TGCGCCGGTTCGGCGTGCGAGCCGGCCGACAACGCAGACATCGCCTCGTCGACGAAGACCGGCGTATTGGTCATCACCCGCACGACCGGCGTCCCAGCCGGCAGCAGCTCCTCGACCAGCGTGCTCGGGATCCCGGCGGCCATCGTCACGACCAGCGTTCCGGGCTGCACCGCCGGCGCGATCTCGACCAGCAGGGCCCGCATGTCCTGCGGCTTCACGACGAGCAGCAGCACCTGCGCGGCGCCGGCGGCCGCCAGCGGCTGCGCCGTCGGTACGCCGTACCGCTCGGCGATCTCGGCCGCCCGCTCGGCGTGCCGCTCCGCAGCCAGCAACGAGTCGGGCTTGGCGCCGGCCCGGATGAGCCCCGACAGCAGGGCCTCGCCGAGCTTGCCGACCCCGAGGACGGCGATGCGGGTCACGAGCGGGACGCCAGCGCGCGCAGGAAGAACGTCAGGTTGGCGGGGCGTTCGGCGAGACGACGCATCAGGTATCCGTACCACTGGTCGCCGTAGGGCACATAGACCCGCACCGTGTGCCCCTGCGCGGCGAGGCGACGCTGCTCGGTCGGCCGGATGCCGTAGAGCAGCTGGAACTCAAAGCTCCCGGCCGCCCGGCCGTGCCCCGCGGCGAGCGCGATCAGCTTCGGGTCGTGGGTGGCGACCATCGGATAGCCCGGGCCGTCCATCAACACCGCGAGACACCTGGCGTAGGACGCGTCGACCTCGGCGGCGCCCTGGTAGGCGACGGTCGTCGGCTCGCGGTAGGCCCCCTTGCACAGCCGGATCCGGCTGCCTGGGGTGGCCAGCGCCCGGCAGTCGTCCTCGGTCCGGTGCAGGTAGGCCTGCAGCACCGCGCCGGTGGTGGGGAAGTCGGTCCGGATCTCCTCGAGCGCCTCGAGGGTCGCGTCGGTCGTGGTGTGGTCCTCCATGTCGAGGGTGACCGTGGTGCCGGCGGCGCGCGCGGCTGCGCAGATCGTCCGGGCCGACGCGAGCGCCAGTGCCGGGTCGATGACCTGGCCGACCGCGGTGAGTTTGACCGACACCTCGGCCCGACCCCCGGCGGTGAGGCCGTCGGCGGACAACCGTTCGAGCAGCTCCACGTAGGCCCGCACGGTCGCCTGGGCGTGGACGACATCGCGGGTGTCCTCGCCGAGATGGTCCAGGCTGACGACGAGGCCGGCGGCCTGCAACGCACGGGTCGCGCGAACGGCGTCGTCGGTCTGCTCGCCGGCGACGAAGCGCCGCACCACCGACCGCGACAGCGGCGCCCCGGCCACCAGGGCCTTCACGCGGTGGTTGGCGGAGGCGGCCAGGATGACCTGTCGCAACATGGGAGGCAGGCTAGACCGGATGGACCGCTACGACGTGCTGGTCGCCGGCTGTGGTCCGGTCGGCGCGGTGCTCGCCGCGCGGCTCGCCGCGCACGGCCTCACCGCGCTGGTCGTCGAGCGCGAGCCGGCGCCGTTCGCCCTCCCGCGCGCGGTCGCCGCCGACGACGAGGTCCAACTGCTGCTGTCGCGCACCGCAGCCGGCCTGGTCGAGCCGATGCTGACCGCGCCGTCGGTCAGTTTCGTCGACGCCCGCCGGCGCACCTTGGGCTCGGTCGCCTTCCCGGCCTCAGACGGCTTTGCGGGCCTTGCCTTCTTCCATCAACCAACCCTCGAGGCGGCCTTGCGGGCGCACCTGCTCGGGCGGGTCGAGGTGCGGCTCGGCACGTCGCTCGACCGCTTTGCGCAACGATCATCTTCCGTGGTCGCGTCGCTCTCGGACGGCAGCTCGGTGTCGGCTGACTGGCTGGTCGGTTGCGACGGCGCCTCCTCCGCCGTACGCCGGGACGCCGGCATCGCCTGGCTCGGACGCGATCTGCCACACCCCTGGCTGGTGGCCGACGTCGTCGGGGCGGTGCCGGAACGGCAGCAGTTCACCTACACCTGCGATCCGGCCCGGCCGCAGGTCGACCTGCCGGTGCCGGGCGGGCATCGGTGGGAGTGGCTGCTGCGCGAGGGGCCCGGGTCGGGGGGCGAGGCTGCCGGCGCCGATGCGTTGCGGGTCGCCACGGCGCTGCTGCGGCGGGACACCCCCGCCGAGGTCGAGGTGGTCCGCGCGGTCGTCTACCGATACGCGGCGCGCCGGGCAGCGACCTGGCAGGCCGGCCGGGTCCTGCTCGCCGGGGACGCCGCGCACACGATGCCGCCGTTCGCCGGACAGGGCCTCGGCGCCGGCATCCGCGACGCCTGGGCGCTTGCCGCACTGCTGGCCCGGGGCGATGTCTCGGCGTACGAACCGTTGCGCCTCCCGCACGTCCGGCAGATGACCCGGCTCTCGCTGCTGCTCGGTGCGGTGCTGCAGGCCCGGCACGGCTCGGCTGCGCGAGATGCGCTGCTGCGGGCGGCCTTCCGGACGCCGGGGCTCGGCGCGTGGCTGGCCCGTGGCGGTCCGCGGCGCTCCGACAGCGGTGTGCTCGACCTGCCGTAGTCGGCGGTTGCCACGGCCACGGGGGAAGTGGGCCGCGGCCGCGGCCAACGCGAGGCCGCACGCCACGGGCCGGCGCGAGGCCACGGGCCCCGGAGCCTCCCGCCGTCCTCAGGACCGGTGGATCCAGTCCACCAGCACCGCGGCGAGCTGCGGCCCGCGGTCCTCCTGCAGGAAGTGGCCACCGCCCTCGATCGTGGTGTGCGGCTGCCCCTGTGCGCCGGGGATCTTGCCGATCAGCATCCGCTCGCCTCCACCGGTGATCGGGTCGCCGTCGGAGAACGTGCACAGGAACGGCTTGTCGAACCGCACCAGCACCTCCCAGGCGCGCTGGTTGTCCGGCGTCGCCGGGTTGTCGGCGTCCTGCGGGATCAGGTCCGGGAAGGCCTTCGCCCCGGCCTTGTACGACGCATCCGGGAACGGCGCGTCGTAGGCCGCGACCTCGGCGTCGGACAGCGGGTCGGCGCAGCCGCTGTTGACCAGGAAGCCGATCGGCAGGTCCGCACTGCGCACCACGAAGTCGCGGAACCGCCACCACGCGTCCGGCAGCCGGTGCCGGCCGTCGGGCAGCCCGGTGTTGCCCGCGGCCACCCGAGCGAAGCGAGCCGGGTGCTCGGCGACCAGGCGAAGGCCGAGCAGGCCGCCCCAGTCCTGGCAGAACAGCGTGACGCCGGTCAGGTCGAGCGCGTCGAACAACACCGACCGCAGCCACTCGACGTGACCGGCGTAGGTGTAGTCCGCCACCGCCGCCGGCTTGTCGGACCGGCCGAACCCGATCAGGTCCGGCGCGACGACCCGAAAGCCGGCGT
>JAYTOZ010000320.1:0-1554 GCA_043747515.1 Frankiales bacterium
TAGTCCGGGTAGGCGCTCTCGTCGGCGACCGCGTGTGTCCGCGGGTACTGCAGGACGCCGTCGGTGTCGTAGTACAGCGCGCTGAGCCGGAGCGGGGGATCAACCGGAGCTGCACGGTGGTGCCACCGGCCCGTAGCGGGCTCGAAGTCGTAGTCGGTCAGGAGCTTCCAGCCCTGGTCGGCGATGAGGTGCACGGCGTCGATGAGGTAGTCGCAGGTCGCCTCGGACAGGAAGTAGTTGACGTTCAACCGGGTCCAGCCCGGTTTCAGGCCCTCGCATCCTTTGCTGATCTCATGCTGGAAGGCATGCGATCGCTCGAGGTCGATGCCGAGCAGCCGGTGGCCGTACGGGCCCGCGCAGGAGCAACCGCCGCGTGCCTGGATACCGAACAGGTCGTTGAGCACAGCGACCACGAAGTTGTGGTGCAGGTACCGGTCGTCGAACCGGACGACGAAGGAGATGATCGAAAGGCGGGGCACGTCAGTGTCGCCAAGGATCCCGATGCGGGGGTTCTGCCGCCACGAGGCGAGTGCCCGCTTCCAGAACCACTCCTCTCGGGCGCCGATGAGATCGGTTCCGACGGCGGTCTTGAGCTGGAAGGCCAAGCCGGCGCGGATGGCGCCGATGATGTCGGGAGTGCCGGCTTCCTCGCGGGCAACCGGATCGGTGAGGTACTGCTGCTCGTGGGGGTTGACGTAGGCGACGGTGCCGCCGCCAGGGACGGTGGGCACCCGGTTGCGGACCAGCTCACGCCGGATGGCGAGCACACCCGGGGAGCCAGGGCCGCCGATGAGCTTGTGCGGTGACAGGAAGACCGCGTCGAAGTAGGCCGACCCGTCGGAGGGGCTGCTCATGTCGATGGGCACGTAGGGCGCGGCGGCGGCGTAGTCCCAGAACGACAGCGCGCCGCAGCGGTGCAGCAGCGTCGCGATGGTCGTGGTGTCGGACCTGATGCCGGTGACGTTGGAGGCCGCCGAGAAGCTGCCGATGAGCAGCGGCCGGTCAGCGTGAGCGATCAGCTCGACCTCCAGCCGCGCGATGTCGATGCGCCCGTCCACGTCCTCGGGGATCACGACCACGTCGGCGATCGACTCCCGCCAGGGCAGCTCGTTGGAGTGGTGCTCGTAAGGCCCGATGAACACCACCGGGCGATTCTGCGCCGGGATGTGCTCCGACAACCGGTAGCGCTCGTCCAGCTCCTTCGGGATGCGCAAGCCGAAGATCCGGACGACCTTGTCGATCGCCCCTGTCGCCCCTGAGCCGCAGAAGATCACCGCGGTCTGGTCGTCAGCGCCGAGAGCGGACGCGATGATCTGGCGTGCGTCCTCACGCAGCCGACCGGTCTGCAGCCCGGTGCCGGAGCTCTCGGTGTGGGTGTTCGCGTAGCGCGGGAGCACATCGTCCCGGATGAAGTCCTCGATAAAGGTCAGCGCCCGGCCTGACGCGGTGTAGTCGGCGTAGGTGATCCTGCGTGGCCCATAGGGGCCGTCCAGGACCTCGTCGCGACCGATGACGCTGGACCGGATCCGCTCCAGCAACGCCGAGCTGGGTGGA
>JAYTOZ010000321.1:0-16566 GCA_043747515.1 Frankiales bacterium
ACGTAAGAACAGTCCGAAAGCGTCTCGACACGCCGTGCGACGGAGCCGGTGCCACGCCGTGCGACGGAGCCGGTGCTGGCGGACTACAGTCGTGACGTCAGACCGGGGAGCTCGCGGAGGCGGGCTGAGAGGCCGACCTGGTCAACACCGTCGGCGACCCGCACCACCCGATCCGGGTCATGCCGGCGTGGGGAGTCGCAGTGCAGGACCAGCGGGATCAGCTCCAGATTGCCGGCCGGGTGTTCGTGAGCCGGTTGCTGGTCGGCACCGGCAAGTTCCGTTCGCACGCCGTCATGCGCGACGCCCTGCTCGCCTCGGCTGCCGAGATCGTCACGGTCGCCTTGCGCCGGGTCGATCTGACCCGCGCCGGCGAGGGTGACGTGCTCGACTTCGTTCCACCGCACCTCACGCTGCTGCCCAACACCAGCGGAGCAGTCGATGCCGATGAGGCGGTGCGTCTGGCCCGGCTGGGTCGCGCGGCGACCGGCGCCGACCTCGTCAAGCTCGAGGTGACCCCCGACCCGCGCACCCTCGCGCCCGACCCGATCGAGACGCTCAGGGCCGCCGAGCGGCTCGTCGCCGAGGGCTTCGTCGTCCTGCCCTACTGCTCGGCCGACCCGGTGCTGTGCCGGCATCTCGAGGAGGCGGGCTGCGCCACCGTCATGCCGCTCGGCGCGTGGATCGGCAGTAACCGCGGGCTGCGCACCCGTGACGCGATCGAGGTCATCGTCGCCCAGGCGCACGTGCCGGTGGTGGTCGACGCCGGCCTCGGGGTGCCATCCGACGCGGCCGAGGCGATGGAGGTCGGGGCCGACGCGGTGCTCGTCAACACGGCCATCGCTGTGGCCTCGGACCCGGTCGTGATGGCCCGAGCCTTCGCCCTGGCCACCCAGGCCGGCCGGTTGGGCTTCCTGGCCCGACCGGGCGCCGTCCGCGACGGGGCCGAGGCCAGCAGCCCGCTCACCGGTTTCTTGTCGTGAGCACCGCCCCCGGCCGCTTCGCCCGCCACCTCGCCGAGCTGGCTGCCCCGGCGTACACCGGTGTCGACGAGGCGCTGGCGCAGCCGTCACTGGCGACCCTGCCGACGCTGCTGTCGCCCGAGCTGATGCCCCGGCTGGAGGAGCTCGCGCAGGCCGCGCGGGCGGTGACGCTGCAGCGCTTCGGCCGGGCGGTGCGGCTGTTCGCGCCGGTCTACCTCAGCAACGCCTGCCTGAGCTCGTGCACCTACTGCGGATTCTCCAAGGGTCTCGACGTGGCCCGCCGCACCCTCACCGTCGACGAGGTCGTGGCCGAAGCCAAGACGTTGGTGGACAGGGGGTTTCGGCATCTGTTGCTCGTCTCCGGCGAGCACCGCGTCGAAGTGAGCAAGGACTATTTGCTGGCCTGCGTCGAGGCGCTGCGGCCCATCGCGCCGTCGCTGTCGATCGAGACCCAGACCTGGAGCGATGACACCTACGCGCGTCTGGTCGACGCCGGCCTCGAGGGCGTCGTGCACTACCAGGAGACCTACGACCGGGAGCGGTACGCCGAGACGCACCTCGCCGGCTGGAAGCGCGACTACGACCGGCGGCTCTCGAGCACCGAGCGGGCCGCCGAGGCCGGGGTCCGCCGGCTCGGAATCGGTGCGCTGCTGGGCTTGTCGGCAGACTGGCGGGCCGACGTGCGAGCGGTCGCCGAGCACGCGGTGTGGCTCCAGCGGGAATACTGGCGAACCGAGGTCACCGTGTCGCTGCCGCGCATCAAGGCGTCGGCATCGGGCTTCCAGCCGCTGGTGCCCGTGACCGACGCGGAGTACGTCCAGGCGATGGCTGCGCTGCGTCTGGTCGCCCCCGAGGCGGGCCTGGTGCTGTCCACCCGCGAACCGGCGGCGCTGCGCGACGGACTCGTCCGGATCGCGGTCACCACGATGAGCGCTGGCAGTTCCACCGAACCCGGCGGCTACCTGACGCCCGGGACGGCGCAGGAGCAGTTCGCGGTCTCGGACGAGCGGACCCCGGCCGAGGTCGCCGCGATGCTGACCGCCGCCGGCTACGAGCCGGTCTGGAAGGACGCCTTCCCGCTGCACGCCGACGCGAGCCCCAGGCCTGCGGATCGGGGCTCGGCGGCCACTTCCCCCATGGTGTGACGAGCGCAGAACGGCGAACATGCACAAAGAGAGCCTTGGCCATGGTGGAAGTGGGATCCGCGGCGCCCGCCGCCCGCCGCCCGAATGCCAGGTGGGTGCCGATCGGTAGCCTTGGGCCCGTGACGACCGGCCGCCGACCGAGACTGCAGCCGGCCTGGACGGCGGCCGCTGTCGCCCTGGTCGGCGCGGCTGGCTTCCGGGCGACGCCGAGGGTGCTGATCGAGCCGCCGCACCACGAGTTCGGCCGGAGCACCGCGACGATCAGCGTCGCGGTGTCGGTCAACGGACGGGTGCGGGTCGCGCCCTCGCCCGTCGTCGCCTGAGCGGCCACGTCGTGCAACGGGTCGTGGTCGTCGGGGCGGGGCTCGCCGGGGCCCGCTCGGTGCAGGAGCTGCGCGCGCAGGGCCACACCGGCGAGGTGGTGCTGCTCGGCGCCGAGCAGCACCTGCCCTACGACCGGCCGCCGTTGTCGAAGGACCTGCTGCTCGGCGCGGCCGACGACAGCACCCTCGACGGTGAGCTCGACGCCGACGTGCGGCTCGGCGTGCGGGCCACCGGGCTGCGGCCCGGCACGGTCGAAACGACCGGCGGCGACGTCGGCTACGACGGGTTGGTCCTGGCGACCGGCGCGACGCCCCGCGGTCTCGGTGCCGGTCGGACGCTGCGCACCGTCGACGACGCCCGGGCCCTGCGAGCCCGGCTCGTCCCGGGCGCCCGGGTCGTCGTCATCGGTGCGGGCTGGATCGGCGCGGAGGTCGCCACAGCCTCGGCCCGAGCCGGCTGCCGGACGACCGTGCTCGAGGGCGGCCGGGCGCCGCTGGGGATTGCGCTCGGCGTCGAGCTCGGCGCACGGACCGTCGACTGGTACGCCGAGCTGGGCATCGACCTGCGGCTCGGCGCGGCGGTCGAGGCCGTCGAGCCCGATCGGGTCTCCCTGGCCGGTGGCGAACAGGTGGCCGCCGACCTCGTCGTCGTCGGCATCGGCGCCACCCCCGACACCGCCTGGCTGGCAGGCAGCGGCCTCGAGCTCGACCGGGGCGTCGTCGTCGACGAGCACCTGGCCGCGTCCTGGCCCGGGGTGGTCGCGGCCGGCGACTGCGCCGCCTGGTGGTCGCGCCGCTTCGGCACCCGGCTGCGGGTCGAGCACTGGGACGACGCGTTGCACGCACCGACGACGGCGGTCAGCACCCTGCTGGGGGGGAACGTGGTGCACGACCCGGTGCCCTACTTCTGGTCCGACCAGCTCGGCCACCGGCTGCAGTACGCCGGCCATCACGACGGCGCCGACACGGTGCTGCTGCGCGAGGCCGGCGACACCTGGTCGGCGTGCTGGCTCCAGGAGGGCCGGCTGGTCGCGGTGCTCGCCGTCGACCGGCCGCGCGACCTGCTCCAGGGGCGGCGCCGGATCGAGGCCGGCGCCATCCCTGACCCGGTCCGGCTCGCCGATCCGGCGATACCGGTCAAGGACGCCTAACCTGTTCGGCGTGAACCGCGTCAGCCTGATCGGCCCCGCCCCCGCCCTCCGCTCCTACCTCACCCGCTGCGGCGTCGAGGTGACCGATGCGCTCAGCGACGACGCAACCGCCGTCCTGGTCGTCGGCGCCGCCGACCTCACCGAACGGATCGAGGACACCCTGCTGACCCGCGCCGCCGCTGGCACGCCGGTGCTGCTCATCGGCCCGACCATGAGCACCGCCCTGACCGATGCGGCTGGACTCGTCCCGGGACGGGTCACGCCGCTGCACGAGGTCCGGGTGCGCCCTGGCTTCGACGCCGGCGACGTCGGTGCCCGCCTGGGCGGCGACCTGGTCGTGACCGACCGCTGGCCGCTGCAGGAGAAGGTCGCCGACGACGTCGAGGTGCTGCTGACCGCCAACGTCGCCTTCACCGACCACCCGGTCGCGACCTGGCGGCCGAGCACCAGCATTGGGGTGCTGACCGTCGGCTCGACCGAACCGACGGTGGCCGACCCGGCTTGGCAGCGCCTCGTGCATCGCCTGCTGCGGCGGATCACCGGCGAGGTCGACGGCGCCCCGGTGCGCGTCGGCATCCTGGGCTACGGCGCCATCGGCCACGAGCACAACACGGCGATCCAGCTGACCGATGGGCTCGCGCTGTCGGCGGTCTGCGATCCCAATCCGCTGCGGATCGCGGCCGCTCGGGAGCTCGCCCCCGGTCTGGTGGGCCACGCCGACGGCGAGGACCTGCTGGCCGACCCCGACGTCGACCTGGTCATCGTCTCCACCCCGCCCAACACGCACGCCGAGTGGACCCTGCGGGCTCTCGAGGCCGGCAAGCACGTGGTGGTGGAGAAGCCGTTCTGCATCACCGTCGCCGAGGCCGACCGGCAGATCGCCGCGGCCAAGGAGCGCGGGCTCATGCTCGCCGTCTATCAGAACCGCCGGTGGGACAGCGACTATCTCGCCCTCAAGCAGGTCGTGCGCAGCGGCCAGCTCGGTGAGGTCTTCCACTACGAGAGCTTTATCGGCGGCTACGGCCACCCCTGCAACTACTGGCATTCCGACGAGGCCGTCAGCGGCGGCGCGATCTACGACTGGGGGAGCCACTACCTCGACTGGGCCCTGGATCTGTTCACCCAGGAGGTCGAGTGGGTTTCGGCGACCACCCACAAGCGGGTCTGGCACGACGTCACCAACGCCGACCACAGCCGGGTGCTGGTGCACTTCGTCGACGGGGTCGAGGCCGAGTTCACCCACTCCGACCTGGCCGCCGCGGCCAAGCCGAAGTTCTACGTCTTGGGCACCGAGGGTGGCCTGATCGGCGACTGGCGGGAGGAGAAGGTCGTCGCCAGGTCCGCCATCGGCACCCTGTCCGAGGATCGGCTCGCAGTCTCCGACAGCCCGGCGGAGCTGCGGGTGTTCACCCCGAACGGCGACGGTCGCACGCACGAGACCCGGCTGGCCGTCCGGCCCGCCCCGGCGCAGCCGTTCCACCGCCAACTCGCCGACGCCGTGCTCTCCGGCGAGCCGATGGACGTCACCCCGGAGGGCAGCAAGCGCAACATCGCCGTCATGCAGGCGGCCACGCTCTCCGCCGCGCAGGGCGGCCGGCCGGTGCCGCTACCCACCGCGTGAGTGTTCGCTGGGGTTTCCTCGGCGCCGGCATGATCGCCCGCGTCGGCCTCGCCCCGGCCGTGCACGCCGCCGACGGCGCGCTGCTGCAGCACGCCGCGGCCCGCGACCATGCGAGGGCGGCGGCGCTCGGTGCGGTCACCACCGGGACGTCGTACGAGGCGGTGCTCGCCGATCCGGACGTCGACGCGGTCTACATCGCACTGTCCAACGAGGCGCATCTGCCCTGGACCCTTGCCGCGCTGCGAGCTGGCAAGCACGTGCTGTGTGAGAAGCCCCTCGGGCTCAGCGCCGGCGAGGTCGAGCAGGTGATGGCCGTCGCGGCCGAGACGGGGCGCACAGCGGTCGAGGCCAGCTGGTACCGCTGGCACCCCCGGACCCGGCTCGCCCAAAAGCGGCTCGCCGGGCTCGGCCGGGTCGAGCACGTCACCGCCGGCTTCACCTTCGGCGGGGTGCCCGACGGCAACTACCGGCTGGATCCGGCGCGCGGCGGCGGCGCGATGTACGACGTCGGCTGCTACGCCGTCAGCGCCTGTCTGTGGGCGGTCGGGCGGGGCCTGCCGGATGAGGTCACCGCCACCTCGACGTACGCCGGGACAGGGGTCGACCTGGACACCCGCGCGATCCTCGATTGGGACGGGGTGACCGCGCAGGTGCACGTCGGCATCGACGGCAGCGTAGGCCAGTGGCTGGTCGTCACCGGTGCGCGGGGCGAGCTCGAGCTGCGCGACGCGCCCTTCACGTCGTGGCGGGACGACAGCGAGCTGTGGGTGTCCGACGGCACGGACACCGAACGGTTGCGGGTGCCGGCGGTCGACGCCTACCGCGTCATGGTCGAGGAGGTGTCGTCGGTGCTGACCGGTGGCCCCGGCTGGGTGCTGCCGCTGGAGCAGTCACGGCAGACCGCAGCGGTCCTGGACGCCGTCCGGGCCAGCGCCGCGGCCGGGCGCGTCGCGACCTAGGCTGCTCCCATGCCAGAGGACGCCCCGGAGCTGCTCACCGTCGACGAGGTCGCCGCCCGGATGGGCATCGGCGCCACCGGGGTCCGACAGCTGGTCAGCGAGCGCCGGCTGCTTGGCCTGCGGGACGCGCACGGCGAGGTGCGGGTGCCGGCGCGGGCCCTTGACGGAGCCGAGCCGGTCAAGCACCTGTCCGGGGTGCTGACGCTGCTGCACGACGCGCGGTACACGCCGGAGGAGGCGTTGCGCTGGCTCAGCACCGAGGACGATTCGCTGCCCGGCTCGCCGTTCGACGCGCTGCACGAGAACCGCGCCACCGAGGTGAAGCGGCGGGCCCAGGCGCTCCTGCTGTGATGCTGCTGCTGTGATGCTGACACTGAACGGTCAGCCGCGCGAGGTCGCGGACGGCACGAGCTTGCCGGCGCTGCTCGCGTCGCTCGGCCTGCAGGTCGGCACGGTCGTCGTCGAGCACAACGGCACCGCCCTGCTGCGGTCCGAGGTCGAGCGTGCGGTGCTCGCAGGCGGTGACCGCCTCGAGCTCGTCCGGGCGGTGGCCGGTGGTTGACCGGCGCGCGCGCCTGGCCGACGCGCGCCTCTATTGCTGCACACCCTCCCGGCCCGACCTCGCCGACTTCCTCGACGAGGTGCTCGCCGGCGGTGTCGACATCGTGCAGCTGCGCGAAAAGGGCCTGGAGGCACGGCAGGAGCTCGCGCTCTGCGAGGTGGTCGCCGCGGCTGCGGCCCGGCACGGCGCGCTGTGGTCGGTCAACGACCGCGCCGACCTCGCCTTCGCGGCCGAGCCCGACGTGCTGCACCTCGGCCAGGACGACCTCCCGGTGCGCACCGCCAGGCAATTGCTCGGCGACGGCGTCCTGCTCGGGCTGTCCACCCACGACCGCGCGCAGGTCGCCGCCGCGGCGATCGAGCCCGGCGTCGACTATTTCTGCGTCGGCCCGACCTGGCCCACCCCGACCAAGCCCGGTCGCCCCGCCCCCGGCCTGCCCCTCACCGCGTACGCCGGGGCAGTGGCCGCCGACCGCCCCTGGTTTGCGATCGGCGGGATCGACCTGGACAACCTCGACCAGGTCCTCGCCGCGGGCGCGACCCGCGTGGTGGTTGTGCGGGCGCTCACCGAGGCCGCCGACCCGCGGGCTACCGCCGAAGCGTTCGCCGCACGGCTGCGCCGGTGAGGGCGGCCTACCTGGTGGTGCTGGCGGTCTGCCTGCTGGGCACCCTGCCGCTCGAGCTGGTGCTGCACACCCGGGTCTACGGCCGGCCCCGGCGATTGCTGCTCACCCTGCTGCCGGTGGTGGCCATCTTCGTCAGCTGGGACGTGCTGGCGATCCGGGCCGGCCACTGGGGCTACGACCCCCGGCAGACAACCGGCGTCCTACTCGGCAACGTCCCGCTCGAGGAGGTGGCCTTCTTCCTGGTCATCCCGGTCTGCGCGATTCTCACCCTGGAGGCGGTCCGGGCGGTGAAGGGCTGGCGGGTCGACGACCAATGACCTACACCCAGGCCGCCCTGCTCGGGGTGGCCGGCACCGTCGCGCTCGACCTGCTGGTGCTGCGGACCCGCCTGCTGCGCCGACGCGCCTTCTGGACGTCGTACGCGATCGTGCTGGTCTTCCAGCTGCTGACCAACGGCGTCCTGACCGGCCGGGGGATCGTGTTCTACGCCGGGCGGGCGGTCGCCGGGGTCGGCTCGGCAGCGGGCCGGACGCCGCCGTTCCTCGGTCAGGGGCGGATCGCCTTCGCGCCGTTCGAGGACCTGCTGTTCGGTTTCGCGCTGGTGGTGCAAACCCTGTCGTGGTGGGTCTGGTGGGGCCGCCGACTCGACCGCCGCTGACCGGCCCGCCCGATGCCCCCGGTCCGGCGCCGAACAGAGGCAAACTCGGCCGCGTCCGGAGCAACCTGGATGGGCCGGATGGCCCAATTGGCCGCCGTTCGGCGTAGTCATTTTGGGCGTAAAGGTCATCCCATCGTGGGATAGTTCGGCATTATTACTCTGCGTAGTCTAATCGCTACTGCGCCAGATGCACGGGTGCCGACGAAGGGCAATGGGCCATGCGATCGAGTCAGTGCTGCCGAGTAGGACTGCCCGGGAAGCCGGCGCAGCGCCGGGGTGTTGCCGGTGCGACCCTCGGGCTGCTGGTGGCCGCCGCGCTGCTGGCGCCCGGAGCCTCGGCGACGACTGGTCGCCACGGTCGAACCCAGATCGTGATCGTGACCGGCCGGCCGGGCGCAGCAGCGACGGTCGAGCGGGCCGTCCGCGCCGCAGGTGGGACGGTGACCAAGGAGTTGCCGGTCATCAACGGGGTCGTCGCCCGCGTGCCCGCCCGGGCGCTGTCCCTGCTCCGCACGGTGCCTGGCGTGCGCTCGGTGACCGCCGACGTCTCCGGTCATTTCGCCAGCGTGTCGCCGACCTTGGGCTACGACCCGGCGACCGATTCCGGCTCGCTCGACCTGATCGGCAAGGTGGTCGGCGCGCAGACCTCGTGGACCAACGGCTACGCCGGTGCGGGCGTCGACATCGCCATGATCGACTCCGGTGTCGCGCCGGTGGCCGGGCTGACCAGTGGCAACATCGTCAACGGACCCGACCTGTCCTTTGACTCCCAGAACCCTGCACTGACCCAGAACGACGCGTTCGGCCACGGCACGCACATGGCGTCGATCATGGTCGGCCGGGACACCGCCGAGACCTCCAGCCGGGCGTACGTCGCGGACAGCGGCAAGGGCTTCGTCGGCGTCGCCCCGGACGCACGGGTGGTCAGCATCAAGGTCGGTGCCGGTGACGGTTCGGCGGACGTCAGCCAGGTCATCGCCGCCATCGACTGGGTCGTCCAGCACGCCCACGACCGCGGTCTGAACATGCGGGTGCTCAACCTCAGCTACGGCACCAACTCCGGCCAGCGCTACGACGTCGACCCGCTGGCCTACGCCGCCGAGTCCGCCTGGCAGCACGGCATCGTCGTGGTCGCCGCCGGCGGCAACGACGGCACCTCGGTCGCGAGCCTGTCCGACCCGGCGTACGACCCGATGCTGCTCGCCGTCGGCGCCGACGATCCGGCGGGCACGGTCCGGACCGCCGACGACACCGTCCCGGCGTTCGCGAGCCACGGCACCGCTGCCAGGCACGTCGACCTGATCGCACCAGGCGTGCATGTCCTCGGCCTGCGGGTACCGGGCTCGGCGATCGACGCACACAACCCGGCCGCCGTCGTCGGGGGCCGGTTCTTCCGGGGCTCCGGGACGAGCCAGGCGACCGCCGTGACCTCGGCCGCCGTGGCGCTGCTGCTGCAACGCTCCCCGCAGCTCACCCCGGACCAGGTCAAGCAGCGGCTCGTCAACAGCGCCCGCGCTATCAAGGACGACGGTGCGCTCTACCGGGGTTCGGGGCTGCTCAGCCTCGACGGTTCGCTGACCCAGGCGCCGCGCGCGTCCGCCGGGACAGCGCCGGCCTCGACCGGCACCGGCACCCTGGATGCCGCTCGGGGCGGCGCATACGTCTGGGCCGGCGGCGTGGCGTTGCGCGGCGAGCAGGACATCTTCGGGCGGGCCTTCACCAGCGCGGCGGTGGCTGCCTGCGCGGCAACGGCCTCCTGTTGGAACGGCGGTGACTTCAACGGTGCGTCGTGGTCGGGCGCCTCCTGGTCGGGGGCGTCGTGGTCGGGGGCCTCGTGGTCCGGCGCCTCCTGGTCGGGCGCCTCCTGGTCGGGGGCGTCGTGGTCGGGGGCCTCGTGGTCGGGGGCCTCGTGGTCGGGCGCCTCCTGGTCGGGTGCATCCTGGTCCGGGTCGAGTTGGACCGGCGCGTCGTGGTCGGGCGCGAGTTGGTCGGGCGCGAGTTGGTCGAGTGCAAGTTGGTCGTGAGTTGGGCGCCACCCGGTTCGGCTGAGTCGCTACGCCGGGTGGAGCGCGGATGTGCAGGGAGGTGAAGCGGGAGATGGCCGGTGCCGGGCGGAATGCGGCGGCGACCCCTGCGCCGACGGCGCGGTGGACCCGGTCGAGGGCGACCAAGCCGCTACAGGCCCACCTGGCCGCCGCCCTGCAGCCTGGCCCGACCCGTTCGGTGCTGGCCCTGTCGGGTTCGCTCGGGCTGGCCTCGCTGGTCCTGGACCGATGGGGGATCGGTCTGGATCGCGACGACCTGCGTCCGCTCGTGCTGCTCCTGCTCGCTCTTGCGTTCGCGGTCGCCGAGGCGGCGGTGGTCCATCTGGAGATCGACTCCAACGCCTACTCGATCTCGGCGAGTGAGGCGTGCCTGGCCGTCGCCCTGCTGACCGGCTCACCGACCGAGGCGATCGCCGCCAGGCTGCTTGGCGGGTTGCTCGTCCTACTGATTCGGCGTCGGCAGCGCCCGGTCAAGATGATCTTCAATCTGTGTTCGTGGTCGATGGAGGTCACCCTTGCCCTGCTGGTCTTCCGAGGCCTGCATGGCAGCCCGGCCGGGCTGGCCAGCGCGTGGCCTGCGGCGGCTGGGGCGACCCTGGCCGCGAGCCTCTGGCAGACGACCGCGGTCTGCGTGGCGATCTCGATCTACTCCGGACGGCTCAGCCCGCAGACGTTGCGAAGTACGTTGCTGCCGGCCCTGGCCAGCGCCGTCGGCGGCTGCACGGTCGCGATCATCGCGGTGGGGGCGCTGCGGTGGGACCCGCTCGCGCTGATTCCGCTCGGGTTGTGTGCCCTGCTGCTGGCCGTCGGCTACCAGGGATACGCCCGGCTGCGGGCGCGCAATGCCGTGCTGCAGCGGCTGTACGACGTCACCCGCAGGATGTCCCGCTCGGCCACCAACGAGCAGACCCTCGAAGACCTCCTGGGCGCGGTCCGCGATCTGCTGCGCGCCGAGGTGGTCGAGCTGGTCATCGGGGACGGCGACGGCGCGGGCATGGTCCACACCCTCGTCGGCCCAGATGGCTGGACCAGTACGCCGATCCTGGCGGGGTTCACCGACTGGGCCCATACGCGCACCCTCACCGGCGGGGAAGCCCTGCTGATGCGGGAGACGAGCAAACATCCACTGACCCGGGCCTATCTGGCCGCCCGGGGGTATCGGGACTGCCTGCTGGTCCCGCTGCCCGGCGAGTCCGACATCCCCGGGACCTTGCGGGTCGCCAACCGGGTCGGTGACGTGGCGACCTTCGGGTCGGAGGACGTCAAGCTGCTGCAGACCGTCGCGTCGCAGGCTGCTGTCGCCCTTGAGAACACCCGCCTGCTTGAGCGTCTCAATCACGAGTCGCGCCACGACCCGCTGACCGGGCTGGCCAACCGGACCCATTTCCAGGACCGGGTCGAAGTCAGCCTGGTCGCCGGCGAGCCGAGCGCGATCCTCGTGATGGACCTCGACCGCTTCAAGGAGATCAACGACACCCTGGGCCATCACCACGGCGACCTACTGCTCGTCGAGGTGACCCGGCGGCTGCACGCACAGTTGCGTCGAGTCGATCAGCTGGCCCGCCTCGGTGGTGACGAGTTCGCGGTCCAGCTCACCGGCGCGGAGCTCGAAGACGCGATCCAGGCCGCGCAGCGGATGCATCGCGCGTTGGCCGAACCGATCACGATCGACGGAATCTCGGTCAACGTGCAGGCCTCCATCGGCATCGCCTTGGCGCCGAGCCACGGCAATGTGGCAACGACCCTGCTGCGTCGTGCCGACGTGGCGATGTACTCCGCCAAGCGTGGCCACACCGGTATGGCGGTCTACGAGGCATCCCAGGACGACCTGTCACCGCGTCGCCTGACGCTGGCCAGCGAGCTGCGGGAAGCGATCAGCGCCGGCCAGCTGGAGTTGTACTACCAGCCGCAGCTGTCCACCACGACCGGTCAGGTCGTCGGCGCCGAGGCGCTCGTCCGCTGGCGCCATCCCGATTACGGGCTGGTCTGCCCGGACGAGTTCCTGCCGCTCGCCGAACAGACCGGACAGATCCGCCAGCTGACGAGGTGGGTCATCCGGTCCGCCGTGGCGCAGGCAGCGGCCTGGCAGCAGGTCGGGATGCAGATCGACGTGTCGATCAACGTGTCGGTGCGCAACCTGCTGGAGCTCGACCTTCCCGACTTCATCACCAGGGTGATCAACGACGCGCAACTGCGACCGAATGCGCTGACGATCGAGGTCACCGAGTCGCACATCATGGCCGACCCGGAGCGCACCCTCGGCGTCCTGCGGCGGCTGCACGACGACGGGCTCCGGCTGTCGATCGACGACTTCGGCACCGGATACTCGAGTCTGGCGCACCTGCGGCTCATGCCGGTGCAGGAATTGAAGATCGACAAGTCCTTCGTCCTCGGCCTGGCCGAGGGCGACGACGTGGTGGAGTCCAGGGCCAGCAGCAACATCATCCGCTCGATCCTGTCGCTGGCGCAGTCGCTCAACCTCGAGGTCGTCGCTGAGGGCGTGGAGGACCTGGCCACCGCCGACCACCTGGCCGAGATGGGTTGCGGACGGCTGCAGGGCTACCACGTCAGCCGGCCGATCCCGGCAGCCGACTTCGCCGTGTGGCACCAGGCGCGGCAGGGCGCCGCCGTCAACCTACGACGACCGCGGCTGCGTGCGGTGCCATTCGCCTCGCCGGCCTGAGCTTCGACGTGTGCGGCCTGCCCCGAGGCCGGTGACGGCCAGTACCAGCGCGGCACCGGCTGCCGCGGCTGCGTAGCCTTTCTCGGCGTACCAGACCGGTTCGTAGAGCTTCGGGAACGGCCCGATCGCCGGCACCTCGACGTACACGCTGCCAACCACCGCGGCCAGCGACGCGGCCGAGACGGCCAGCGCCAGCCACCACGCCAGTCGGGTCGGCCGGATCAGCAGCCACAATGCCGCGACCGCCGCCGCGGCCGCCTGCGCGCGAAACAGCGCACCCTCGGTGACCTGGTCGCCGATCGCGTCGAAGTTGCCGGCGAGATCGGCATGGATGTAGGCCGTCCCGAGCAGGGCCACTGCGGCGAGCACCCCCAGCAGCCGGCTGACCATCCTGATCGGGCTGGGCGTCATGGCCGCTCCTGTCGTCGATGGTCTGCTCGCAGCAGGAGTACGGATGGCGGGGCCGACGAGTTCATTGTGGGACGTCCGCGGCCCTGTCGCTGCGCTGCATGCACCATGTCAGCAAGGTCGCCGTCCGGTGCGCCGAGGTTAAGCCAGTCGTTACCTGCCGGATCGTCCTCACCCGGCCCGGGCTGCTCATGCGCGGTCCGGTACGCAAGCCCAAGCAACTCTCGCCAGAACTCGGCGCTCATCCGCGCGTGGGTGGTGTCGATCACGATCTGACGCAGACGCAGCATGAGTTCTCCACCGATCGGGACGGCTGTCCAGCGAACCCTGCAAGCTGTCCGGGCGCAGAACGCTGCTGGACGGGTAGCCCCGCCGTGCTCGGCGTCGTGGACGCCGCCGACGTCGTGTCGAGCGCTACGCCGACCGCTGCCCAACGCACCGCGAGCCCAGGGCGCGCAGTCCCCTCCGGCAGAGCAGGTTTCGTCGAAGCTCCGCTGGCGCGGCGTACGCGGTCGTCTTGCGCGCATGACGCCAGCAGCCCGCCGCCCGCGGGAGAGTGGTCACGGGCGGGGCCAGTGAACCCGCACCCGCGCACCGCTGTCAGCTGGCGATGAAACTGGCGCCGATCAGCATGGCCGTCATCACGACGATGACGGCCAGCACCGTCAGCGTGATGATCATCGGGGTGCGGTTGCCGCTGACCGGACCGGTGTTGGGCTCGTCCCGCCCGCCGGACGTTGCCGACATCGACCCCTCACCAGGCGGCGTGTCGCCGTCGCAAGCCGTGCTCGGGCTGGGGTCCTGGTTGCTGCTCACCCTGCTGGGATCACCGCGGCGAGCCCGGCGGAAACCTCAGCGCCGCGCCCGCCAGGCCCGCAGCAGCCCGGGTCCGGCGACGCCCGCGCGCCGACCGGGCCCGACCGAGACCCGCTGGGTCAGCACCTGATAGTCGGCGCGTTCGACCTCGTCGAGAATCCCGCCGTACAAAGCCAGGGCGGTCTCGATGCACGGCCGGGACGTGGGGTGCAGCAGCCGTACGCCCTGCCCTGCGCTGCGGTAGATCTCCCGGGTGCGGGCCACCTCGAACGCCAGCAGCCGGCGCACCGGGCCATCGACGACGCCGTGCTGGAGATGCTTGCGGGTCACCCCGAACGCCGCCAGGTCCTCCATCGGCAGATAGACCCGGCCGCGCAGCAGGTCCTCCCCGACGTCGCGGATGAAGTTGCTCAGCTGGAAGGCAACGCCGAGGTCGGCAGCGTAGGGCTCGGCCACCTCGCGCGGCACAACCGGTTCGAGCACTGGCACCATCTCGAGCCCGATGACCGCGGCCGACCCGTGCACGTAGACCATCAGCTCGTCGTAGGTCTGGTAGCTCGTGACGGTGAGGTCCATCCGCATCGAGTGCAGGAAGGCCTCGATGTGGGCCATCGGGATGTCCCAGCGGCGCACGGTGTCCACCACGGCGCGCGAGATCGGGTGGTCCGAACCGCCGGCCTCGACATCGGTCACGAACTGTGCGCCCCAGCCGATCAGCCAGTCAGCCTTCTCGGCGTCGGTCAGCGTCGAGCCGAGGTCGTCGACGATCTCGTCGGCGTAGCGGGCAAAGCCGTAGAGCGCGTGCACGTAGGGCCGTTTCCAGGCCGGCAGCAGCAAGGTCGCGAGGTAGTAGGTCTTGCCGTGCGAGGCGTTCAGCCGCCGGCACGCCTCGTATGACGCCCGTAGCGCCGGGTCCCGGATTCCGGCCGCGTCCAGTGCTGCATTGCTCACAACTGGGCAGTCTGGCGTACGCCGGGGCGCAGGCCCCGCGACGAGCGGCGCACCTGGATTGAAGCCACGGCCACGGCGACCAGGACCGGTAAGCCGTAGAGGGGCGGCCGGATCAGGCTGCGGCCATTGGGCAGGATCGCGAGGCACAGCGCGACCGACAGCGCGGCGAGCGCAAGGGGGACTGTCTCGCCGCCGACCGCCGCCAGCAGGACCAGACCCCACAGCAGGTACCACGGCTGGACGGCCGGGGCGAGCGCAACGACGATCACCAGGGTCAGGCCGAGGGCGCGCAGCGGGCCCAGCCGGCTGGCTCGCGAGAGCAGCACCACGCCGGTGACGCCGGCGGCGAGCAGGCCGCCGGCGAGCACGAGCCGAAGCACCGCGCCGGGCGTCTGGACGATGCCGAGCCCACTCAGGACCTTGCCCGCGAGCACCCCCACGCCGGTCAGCGGGGACCACACCGACAGCTGGGCACTGCCGGCGTCGAGGGTGCGCAGCCAGCCCCAACCGAGCCCCGACGCGCTGGTCAATCCCAGCGCGGTGACGGCTGCGGTGACGCCCACCAGCGCCGCCGACCTGACGCGCACCCGCCAGCCGCCGGGCACGGCGATCGGCAGGTAGGCAAGGGCCGCCACGGCCGGGAGCTTGACCAGCGCCGCGAGGGTGACGAGCGCAGTCGCGGCGACGAGCCGGCGGGTGGAGGAGCCGGCGACAGCAAGGCCGCAGACGAGCAGCCCCACCATCAGGGTGTCGTTGTGCGCCCCGCCGACGCCGTGCAGCAGGACGAACGGGTTCGCCAGGCCCAGCCACAGCGCGCGCTGCGCCGGCACACCGTGCGCGCGGGCCAGCCGCGGCAGTCCCCAGGCGATGAGCAACAGCCCGCCGACTGCGACCAGCCGCAACACGAGCACCGACGCCACGACGTGGTCGCCGGTGAGGGCGACGACCCGGCCGGACAGCCAGAGCCAGACCGGCCCGTAGGGCGCGGGGGTGAACGCCCAGATGCCGTCGACGGCACCACCGAACTTGTCGAACAGCACCCCCGGGCCATAGGTGTAGGGATCCACCCCCGAGGCGACCAGATGCCCTTGCCCGGCGTACGCGTAGACGTCGCGGCTGAACAGCGGGGGGGCGGCGAGCAGCGGGAGCGACCACATGCCGGCGACGACCAGCACGTCGCGCGAGGAGATTTGGTCCAGCCGACGCCCGACCCGCCACCACGAGGTGACCAGCAGCAGCACCCCGGTGACCACGAGGGCCAGGGCGATCACTCGGCCGGTGACGCTCGTGTGCAATGCGGTGAGTCCGAGCAGCGAGGCGATCGGGTCGCGCGCCCTCGGGATCGCACCGACCCCGATCCCGCCGACCGCGGTCAAGGTGCTGCCGAGCAGACCGCCGAGCAGCAGCCGGCGTGGGACGCCGGTGTGCAGCAGCGGCGACAGTTTCACGACAGCGGGCTGCCCAGGCGTTGGGCGCGCGAGCGGTAGGTCTTGTCCTTGCCCAGGATGCGCTCGGCGGCGAGCCGGCCGCTGACGAGGACCATCGGCACCCCGACCCCGGGCTGGGTGCCAGAGCCGGCGAAGACCACGCCCTCGACCTTCGGCGCGAGGTTGGTCGGCCGGAACGGTCCGGTCTGGAA
>JAYTOZ010000322.1:0-1642 GCA_043747515.1 Frankiales bacterium
GAGCGGGTCTTCACCGCCGTCGCGCTGGCCCGTCGGGCCGGCGCCCAGGGCGGCACCGCGCCGGCCACCCTCAACGCGGCCAACGAGGTCTGCGTCGCGGCCTTCCTCGCCGGCCGGCTGGACTTCGCCGCCATCGTCGACACCGTCGCGCAGGTTGTCGACGAGCACGGGCTCAGGGAACGCCCGACACTGGTCGAGGTGTTGGAGTCAGAGACGTGGGCGCGCGCCCGCGCCACCGAGCTCACCGGAGAGGCCTGCCCGTGACCGCCGTCGGCGTTGTCGCATTCGTCGTCGCCCTGCTCGTCTCGGTCATGCTGCACGAGGCCGGGCACTTCCTGACCGCCCGGCACTACGGCATGAAGGCCACCCAGTTCTTCGTCGGTTTCGGCCCGACCCTGTTCTCGCGCCGGCGCGGTGAGACCGAGTACGGCATCAAGGCCATCCCCGCCGGCGGCTTTGTCAAGATCGTCGGGATGACGCCGCTGGAGGAGATCGAGCCCGGCGACGAGCGCCGCGCCTTCTTCCGCCAGCCGGCCGGTCGCCGCACCGTCGTCCTGGCCGCCGGCTCGACCGTCCACTTCATCATCGCGATCGTGCTGGTCGCCGGGGTGTCGTTCGCGATCGGCACGGTCGACGCCAAAGCGCCGGTGCTGACCGCGCCGCTGGCCTGCGTGCAGACCAGCATCACCAGCGTCGACCAGGCCGCCGGATCGACCGGCAAGGCCGCCGGTCAGTGCCCGGCCGGCACGATCCCGGGGATCGCCGCAGCGGCCGGCCTCAAGGTCGGGGACCGGGTCGTGAGCGCCGGCGGTCGCACCGTCACGACCTACCGCCAGTTCACCGAGGTCGTCCGAGGTTCGGCCGGCAAATCCCTCGACCTGGTCGTACGCCGGGACGGTCGGGACCGCACGGTCGCGCTGACCCCGGCGCTGGTGACCCGGCCCGACCTGGCGAAACCGAGCACGACCGTGCAGGTCGGCGCGATCGGGATCGGCCAGGACCCGTTCGTGCTCAAGCGCCTCGGCCCGGTGGCAGCGGTCCAGCAGACCGGCGCGACCCTCGGGCTGATCATCACCGGCACCTACGACACGCTGACCAAGAAGCTCGGCACGATCGGCGGCATCTACGGCAAGCACCGCGACCCGACCGGGGTCGTCGGGGTCGTCGGGGCGGCCCGGGTGAGCGGCGAGATCATCAACGCACCGGTGCCGTTTGCGGTGCGGGTGGCCGACTTCCTGCTGCTGATGGCCGGGCTCAACCTGTTCGTCGGGGTGTTCAACCTGCTGCCGCTGCTGCCCCTGGACGGCGGCCACATCGCGGTGTTGGCTTTCGAGCAGGCCCGCGACAAGCTCCGCCGGGCCCGCGGCTACGTCGGCGAATTGCAGCGGGTCGATCTCAACAAGCTCACACCGGTCACCCTTGCGGTCGTCGCGCTGTTCATCGGCTTCACCTTCTTCGTACTCGGCGCAGACATCGTCAACCCGATCAAGCTTGGCGGCTAGCTCCCCATGACACAGGCGATCTCCCTCGGCATGCCCGAGATCCCGGCCCGCCTCGGCGAGCGACGAAAGACCCGGCAGATCGACGTCGGCGGCGTGCTCGTCGGTGGCGGCGCGCCGATCAGCGTGCAGTCGATGACCAC
>JAYTOZ010000323.1:0-7105 GCA_043747515.1 Frankiales bacterium
TACACCGACTACCCGACCCTGTCGGCGTAGTTCGGGCAGCCCGGCTGCTGCCCCCCGGACGACGAGCCCGGCCCCTGTGATCCAGGGGTCGGGCCGTCACCTTTTTCGGCCGGGACCACCGGTGCCCGAGACTGCGGGGGTGGAGTTATCCCTGCTGGACTGGCGCCGCGAGATCGCGGACACCTATGCAGCGGTCCGCTCGGCCGCCGATCCGGCGAAAGGACACGCGCTGTGGCGGCAGCGCCGTGACGCGCTGTTCCGGTCCTCGCCCGTGTCGCCGCTCAGCCCCGACAGCCCGCTGCGGGACGCCGGGTTGCCGATCCCGGCGTACGACGCGGGGTGGCGGGTCGAGGTACTGCTCGAGCCAGCTGAGCCGGAGCGGCGCGACGCCGGCCAGGCAGTGCTCGAACGGATCGGTCGGCTCAGCACACCGTGGGGGGGCCTGGACGTGTGGTGGGTGACCGGCTACGCCGGCGGGTTGTTCGTCCCGGTGCGCGACCGGTCGGCGGGGCGGACGTCCTACGGCGGCGGGCGCTATCTGCTCGACACGGCCAAGGGCGCCGACCTCGGCAGCACCCCGCGCGGACTCGTTGTGGACCTCAACTTCCTCTACCACCCCTCCTGCCGGTACGACGGGGCATGGGCCTGCCCGCTGGCACCGCCGGGCAACGTGCTCGATGTGGAGGTGCTCGTCGGTGAGCAGCTCGGCGCAGACGTCGACTCGTGAGGTTGCGACCCGACGTGGCAACGTAGGAGGGTGCTCGATCCCACCGGTGCCCGCGTCCTGTTGCAGGCCGGGCTGCTCGCCCCCGGCCGCCCCGACCGGTTGCTGGGGATGGCTCTGGCGCTCGCCCGCTGGGGGGTGACGCCGGCGACCGGCTACGCGGTCGGCGCCGCCCGGCACCCCGACCGGGTCGCCCTCATCGACGACGCAGGCCCACTGACGTGGCGCGCGGTCGATGCACGGACCGACCGGATCGCCGGGGTGCTGCGCGAGCGCGGGGTGCTCGAGGGCTCGGCGGTGGGACTGCTCGCCCGAAACGGGCGGGGATTCATCGAGGCGGCGGTCGCCGTCGCCAAGTGCGGCGCCGATGTGCTCTACCTCAACACCGGCTCGGCGCCCGCGCAGTTGGCCGAGATCCTCGACCGCGAGGGCGCCACGACCCTGCTGCACGACGCCGACCTGGCCGACGCCCTCGCTGTCGCGGCGCCGGGCCGGCTCGTGCTGACGACGGAGCAACTCGGCGCCCTGGCGGGCGAACCGGGGCCGGGCGCACCGCCCAAGAGCAGCCACGCGCCGCGCCAGGTGATCCTCACCAGCGGCACGACAGGGGCGCCGCGGGGCGCCGCCCGGGACCACGTCAGCATTGAAGCCGCCGTTTCGATGCTGTCGCGGATCCCACTGCGCGCTGGGCGGACCACCGTGATCGCGGCGCCGGTGTTCCACGCCTGGGGGCTCGGTCAGCTCGCCCTCGCGATGCTGCTCGGCTCGACCGTCGTGCTGCCCCGGCGGTTCGACCCGGCGGCGGTCCTGGCCAGCGTCGAGCAGCACCGGGCGAGCGCGCTCGTGGTCGTCCCCGTGATGCTCGAGGGGCTGCTGGGGGCCGATCCCGGCAGCTACGACCTGTCCTGTCTGCAGGTGCTCGCGAGCTCCGGCAGCGCCCTGCCCGGCGGCCTCGCGACCCGCGTGCTGGCGGCCTTCGGGCCGGTCCTCTACAACCTCTACGGCTCGACCGAGGTGGCGTACGCCGCGGTGGCCGGCCCCGGGGACCTGGCCGCCGACCCGCAGACCGCCGGCCGCCCGCCGTACGGCGTCCGGCTCCGGGTGGTGGACGTCGCCGGCGCCGACGTCCCGGCCGGCACGCCGGGGCGGATCTTCGCCGGCAGCGGCCTGGCGTTCAGCGGCTACACCGACGGTTCGGACAAGGAGCGACTGGCCGGACTGGTGGCCACCGGCGACCTGGGCGTCATCGACGCCGACGGCCGGCTCAGCGTCCTCGGCCGCGTCGACGACATGGTGGTGGTCGGTGGCGAGAACGTCTACCCGGGGCAGGTCGAGGATGTGCTGCTCGCTCACCCGAGTGTCAAGGACGTCGCCGTCACGTCGAGCCCTGACCCGGCGTACGGCGTCCAACTGGTGGCGCATGTCGTGACGAGCGGCCCGGTCGAGGTCACCGAGTTGCAGGAACTTGTCCGCGGGCAGCTCGCGACGTACGCCGTACCGCGGGTGGTCCGCTTCGTCGGGTCGCTGCCCCGCAACGCCACCGGCAAGCTCGTCAAGCGGGAGCTCCAGCCGTGACGGCGCCGGCGCAACTGGACCGGCCGGACACGGGCGAGCTCGTCGACCGGCCGTGGGTGAGCATCGTCTGGAACGATCCGGTCAACCTGATGAGCTACGTGGCGTTCGTGCTGATGGAGCTGTTCGGCTACAGCAAGGCGAAGGCGAACGAGCTGATGCTGGCGGTGCACCACGAGGGGCGGGCCGTGGTGAGCAACGGGACGAGGGAGCAGATGGAGAGCGATGTGGCCCGCTGCCACGCCAAGGGCCTGTGGGCCACGCTGCAGCAGGACTGAGGGTGCGCTTCAACAAGGCCAGGGGCGCCATGGTCAGGGCGCGCGCCGACGAGATCGAGGCGCTCGTGCTGCGGCAGTGCGTCGTTGAGCTGCTCGAGTTGCTGGGCGAGGCCGACCAGGGCCAGGACCCGCTCGCGGCGCTCGTCGGAATGCCGACCGGGGAGGTCGCGCCGCCGGCCGACCCGGCGCTGGCGCGACTGCTGCCGGACGCCTACGCCGAGGATCCCGTGGCGGCCACGGAGTTCCGTCGCTACACCGACGCCGATCTGCGGGCCGGCAAGCGGGCGGCCGCGCGGAAAGTGCTCGAAACCTTGGCTGAGGGCGGCGGCGAGGTGCTGCTCGACCGGGATCAGGCCGATGCGTGGCTGGGGTGCTTGAACGACCTGCGCCTGGTGCTCGGGACCCGCCTCGACGTCACCGAGCAGACCGACGTCGACGACCTGGACCCGGACGACCCACGCGTGCAGCCGCTGCATGTCTACGGCTGGCTGGCCTACCTGCAGGAGTCGCTGCTGTTGTGCCTGCGCCCACGGAGCGGCTGAGGCAATCCCGCGAATAGGCTGTCCGGATGCTCGAGTTGCCCCGCGTCATGCTCGACCAGGTGATCGCCCACGCCCGGCGCGACCATCCCGACGAGGCCTGCGGTGTGATCGCCGGAAGGGAGGGCGCCGCGACCCGCGTCGTGGAGATGGACAACGCCGAACGCTCGCCGACCTTCTACCGCTTCGACGCTGTCGAGCAACTCCGGGTCTGGCGGTCCATGGACGACGCCGACGAGGTGCCGTTCGTGATCTACCACTCGCACACGGCGACCGAGGCGCATCCCTCGCGCACCGACATCAGCCTGGCCTCGGAGCCGGACGCGCACTACCTGCTCGTCTCGACCCGGGCCGAGGCCGAGGAGGTGCGCTCCTTCCGGATCGTCGACGGGGTCGTCACCGAGGAGCCAATCTCCTCGTGGTGAGGCTTGCGCCACCCCCGGAATGCATCGGGACGCCGTACCGGTTCACACTGACAGGCAGCACCGACGACACAGGAGACGCTTTCACCATGGCCATCGAGGTCCGCATCCCGACCATCCTGCGTTCCTATACCGGGGGCGAGAAGGCCGTCGACGCCAAGGGCGACACCCTGCAGGGCCTCATCGACGACCTCGACAGCCGGCACGCCGGCATCAAGGATCGGCTGATCACCGGCGAGGGCAAGCTGCACCGCTTCGTCAACGTCTACGTCAACGACGAGGACGTCCGCTTCCTCGGTTCGTTGGGGACGCCGATCAAAGACGGCGACAGCGTGACGGTGCTGCCTGCGGTCGCGGGCGGAGCTGCGCGCGGGTGAGTCGCTTCGACTCGCTGATCGAGTCCGTCGGGCGTACCCCGCTCGTCGGTCTTCCTCGGCTGTCTCCGTCGTCTGACGTGCGGCTGTGGGCCAAGCTCGAGACCAACAATCCCACCGGCTCGGTCAAGGACCGGGCGGCGCTAGCGATGGTCGCGCAGGCCGAGCAGCAGGGGCTGCTGCGACCTGGCGTCACCGTGCTCGAACCGACCAGCGGCAACACCGGCATCTCGCTGGCGATGGTCTGCCGGCTGCGCGGCTACCGCCTGGTGTGCGTCATGCCGGAGAACACCTCGATCGAGCGCCGCCAGTTGCTCACGATGTACGGCGCGGAGATCGTCACGTCGCCGGCGGCCGGCGGTTCGAACCAGGCGGTCGCCATGGCCAAGGAGTTGGCTGCGCAGAACCCCGACTGGGTGATGCTCTACCAGTACGGCAACCCTGCGAATGCCCTTGCGCACTACGAGACGACCGGCCCGGAGATTCTCGACGACCTGCCGACGGTGACGCACTTCGTCGCCGGGCTCGGCACCACCGGCACGCTGATGGGCACCGGGCGCTATCTGCGCGAGAAAGTCCCCGGCGTCCGCATCATCGCCGCGGAGCCGCGCTACGGCGAGCTCGTCTACGGGCTTCGCAACATCGACGAGGGCTTCGTCCCCGAGCTGTACGACGAGTCGGTGTTGACCTCCCGGTTCTCCGTCGGCCCCCGCGAGGCGCTGCGGCGCACCCGCCAGCTGGTCGAGGAGGAGGGCATCTTCGCCGGCATCTCGACCGGCGCAATCCTGCACGCCGCGCTCGGCGAGGCAATGAAGTGCGTCAAGGCCGGCGAGCGGGCCGACATCGCCTTCGTGGTCTGCGACGGCGGCTGGAAATATCTGTCCACCGGCGCCTACGCCGGCACGCTCGAGGAGGCCGAGGCAGCCCTCGAGGGCCAGCTCTGGGCCTGATCCGACCCGACCCGCCGTAGGGTGATCCGGTGCACAGCGACGCGCCGATCGGGGTCTTCGACTCCGGTGTGGGGGGCCTGACCGTCGCCCGGGCGATGCTCGACCAACTGCCCGGTGAGCCGTTGCTCTACCTGGGCGACACCGCGAACGGCCCGTACGGCCCGCTGCCCATCGCCGAGGTCCGCCGGCACGCCCTCGCCGGGCTCGACGCGCTCGTTGCGACCGGCGTGAAAATGCTCGTGATCGCCTGTAACAGCGCCTCATCGGCCTGCCTGCGAGACGCCCGCGAGCGGTACGACGTACCAGTGGTCGAGGTCATCGCCCCGGCGGTCCGGCGGGCGGTCGTGGCCACTCGCTCCGGTCGGGTCGGCCTGGTCGCCACGACGATGACGGTGGCGAGCGGCGCGTACGACGAGGCCTTCGCCGCCGCGCCACAGGTCACCTTGACGAGCGCGGCCTGTCCTGCCTTCGTGGAGTTTGTCGAGCGCGGGATCACCACGGGGCGGCAGTTGCTGCAGCTCGCGACGCATTACCTCGAGCCGGTGCTCGCCGCCGGCGCCGACACCCTCGTGCTCGGCTGCACCCACTACCCGTTGCTGACCGGGATGCTCTCGCTGGTCGTCGGCGACGGGGTCACCCTGGTCAGCAGCGCCGAGGAGACCGCCAAGGACGTCTACCGGGTGCTCGACGGCGAGGGACTGTTTCGCGACGAGGACGCGCCGGAACCGGTGCACCGGTTCCTTGCGACCGGGGACCCCGCGCCGTTCGCCCGGGTCGGCCGGCGGTTCCTCGGGCCGGAGATCGGCCGGGTCGCGACGATGCGGACGCAGCCGGCCAGCTGAGGACGCAAGCGCTGGCCGGATAGCCTGATCGGATGACCCGTGAGGACGGCCGCACCCCCGACCAGCTGCGCAACGTGGCGATGACCAGGCGCTGGCTCGACCACGCCGAGGGCTCGTGCCTGGTGGAGTTCGGCCGGACGCGGGTGCTCGTCGCCGCGTCGGTGACCGAGGGGGTCCCGCGCTGGCGCAAGGGCTCGGGTCTTGGTTGGGTGACCGCGGAGTACGCCATGTTGCCGCGCGCGACGCACACCCGCAACGACCGCGAGTCGGTGCGCGGCAAGCTCGGCGGCCGCACCCACGAGATCAGTCGGCTCGTCGGGCGGAGCCTGCGGACCGCGATCGACCTCAAGCTCCTGGGCGAGCACACCATCGCCATCGACTGCGACGTGCTGCAGGCCGATGGCGGCACCCGTACCGCCGCGATCACCGGTGCCTGGGTTGCGCTTTCCGACGCCTGCGCGCACCTCGGCCGGCCCGAGGCGGTCGTGCGGGCGGTGTCCGCGGTGAGTGTCGGCATCGTCGATGGCGAGCCCCTGCTCGACCTGGCCTACACCGAGGACGTCCGCGCGGGCACCGACATGAACGTCGTCGCGACCGGCACCGGCGAGCTGATCGAGGTGCAGGGGACCGCGGAGGGGGAGCCGTTCGCCCGCGCTGAGCTCGACCTGTTGCTCGACCTCGCGTTCGCCGGTTGCCGGTCGTTGACGGCGCTCCAGGAAGCCGTGCTCGCGCAGCCCCTGTCATGACAGTGGCCCGGGTCGTGCTGGCCACCCGCAACGAGGGCAAACTCCGTGAGCTGCGGCGGATCCTGCTGCCCTACGACGTCGAACTGGTCGCCCCTGACGGCTACGAGCCGGGTCCGGAGACCGGCGAGACGTTCGCCGACAACGCGCTCGCCAAGGCCCAGGAGGCCGTCCGGCACACCGGGCTGGCTGCCGTCGCCGACGACAGCGGGCTTCGGATCGACGCCCTGCGCGGCATGCCCGGGGTGCTGTCGGCCCGCTGGGCCGGTCGGCACGGCGATGATCTCGCCAACCTGCACCTCGTGCTCGGCCAGCTCGCCGAGGTGCCGGACGAGCGGCGCGGCGCCGAGTTCGTCTGTGCCGCGGCGTACGCCCTCCCGGACGGCCGCACGCATGTCGTGGAAGGGCTGCTGCGCGGCCGGCTGCTCCGAGCTCCGCGCGGGAGCGGCGGCTTCGGCTACGACCCGATCTTCGTGCCGACCGGGGGTGCGCAGACGACGGCCGAGCTGACCGCGGCCGGCAAGGACGCCATCAGCCACCGGGGGCTGGCCTTCCGCCTGCTCGCACCGCTGCTCGCCGAGAACATCACCGTGCCACGCCCCGAATGACGACTCGACGCTCTCGGGGGAACGTGCGATGCGGGTGCTGGGCGAAGTCAAGG
>JAYTOZ010000324.1:0-1554 GCA_043747515.1 Frankiales bacterium
ATGACCGGCCTTGAGACGGCGCTGTCGGTCGTGGTGCAGACGATGGTCCAGCCGGGCCGGCTGAGTTGGCGGCAAGTCGCCGCGCGGATGAGCGAGACCCCCGCCCGTATCGGTCGTCTCGAGGGTCATGGCCGGCCGCTCGCGGTCGGTGAACCAGCCAACCTGGTACTCGTCGACCCCGGCGCGAGCTGGACGGTGGATCCAGCCCAGACGGCGAGCCGCAGTCGCAACACGCCGTTCGCTGGCCGGCAGTTGCCCGCCCGGGTCCGCGCGACCTTCCTGCGGGGGCGGCCGACGGTCCTCGACGGCAAGCCGGCCTGATGCTGCTCCGCGTCCTGTTGACCGTGGGAACCCTGTCCTTCGCTGCCGGCTTCTCGCTGCTCATGCTGAAGGGATGGCGCGGCCGGCAGCGCCGGCAGGGCGACCTCCCGCCGCCACCGCAGCCGGCCGGTGACCGGCAGGTCGTCGTCGCGGCCACCGCCGGGCTGTTCGTCGGCACGACCTTCACCGGCGACTGGCTGGACCGGGTCGCGGTGCACCACCTGTCCGACCGGGCCACTTGCGAGCTGGTCCTCGCGACCGACGGCGTGCACATCGATCGCGAAGGGCTACCCGAGTTGTTCATTCCCTACGACGTGGTGGAGTCCGCCGCGATCGACGTCGCGCTGGCCGGCAAGGTCGTCAGCGGTGGCATGCTCGCGATCACCTGGCGACTGGGCCCACGCCTGCTGACGAGCGGTTTCCGGGCCACCGACCACGCCGCGCACTCCCGGCTCGCGGCCGCGGTCTGCGCACACCTCTCGGTGGTGACCCCGTGATCCCCGCCGTGCTGGTCCTCGAGGACGGCCGCAGTTTTCGCGGCGAGGCCTACGGCGCGGTCGGCGAGACCTTCGGGGAGGCGGTCTTCAACACCGGGATGACCGGCTACCAGGAGACCCTCACCGATCCCAGCTACCACCGGCAGGTCGTCGTGATGACCGCGCCGCAGGTCGGCAACACCGGCGTCAACGACGAGGACGCCGAATCCGACCGGATCTGGGTCAGCGGCTACGTCGTCCGCGACCCCTCCCGGGTGGCCAGCAACTGGCGCTCGAAGCGGTCGCTGCCGGCTGAGCTCGAGGCGCAAGGCGTCGTCGGGATCAGCGGCATCGACACCCGTGCCCTGACCCGTCACCTGCGCGAGCGCGGCGCCATGCGGGTCGGGATCAACAGCACCGGCGCCGACGTCGACGAGGTGCACGGTCGGGTCCTCGCGAGCCCGGGTATGGCGGGCAGCGATCTCGCCCGCGAGGTCTCCACTGCCACGGCGTACGTCGTGCCGGCGGTCGGTGTGCGGCGGTTCACCGTCGCAGCAATGGATCTCGGCATCAAGCGGCGTACCCCCTGGCACCTGGCGCAGGCCGGTTGCGAGGTGCACGTCCTGCCGGCGACCTCGAGCGCAGCCGACCTGCTCGCCGTCGCCCCGGACGGTGTCTTTTTCTCCAATGGACCAGGCGACCCGGCCACCGCCGACTATGCGGTCGACGCGGTCCGCGGGGTGCTCGACGCCGGCGT
>JAYTOZ010000325.1:0-3877 GCA_043747515.1 Frankiales bacterium
CGCGGTAGAGGGCGGGATCGTTGGCGGTCGCGAGCAGCGCCTCCACCTCCTCGAGGGTCGGCCAGATCTCGCGCAAGAAGACGTCCTTGCCGTTCTTCCCTTTTCCGAGCGGCTCGCTGCCCAGGTCGATGTCGATGCGGCCGGCGATGGCGAAGGCGACCACCAAGGGCGGGCTCATCAGGAAGTTCGCCTTGATGTTCTGGTGGACGCGCGCCTCGAAGTTGCGGTTCCCGGAGAGGACGCTGGCGGCGATGATGTCGTGCTGCGTGACCACGCTCTCGATGCGCGGGTCGAGCGGCCCCGAGTTGCCGATGCAGGTGGTGCAGCCGTAGCCGACGGTGTTGAAGCCCAACTTGTCGAGATAGGGGTTGAGGCCGGCCTTCTCGTAGTAGTCGGTGACGACCTTCGAGCCAGGCGCCAGGGTCGTCTTGACCCACGGCTTGCTCGACAGCCCCTTCTCGACCGCGGCTTTGGCGAGCAGGCCCGCGGCGACCATGACGTAGGGGTTGCTGGTGTTGGTGCAGGAGGTGATCGCGGCGATCGCGACGGCTCCGTGGTCGAGCTGCACCCGGTCGCCACTGGCCAGGGTCGCCGCCACCGGGTTGCTCGGCCGGTCACCGAGCGGCCCGACGTTGACGCTGATCGGCTGGTCGCTCGGCTTGCTCTCGTACGCCGCAGCCGGGTCACTGGCGGGGAAGGACTCGGCGCTGGCCTCGTCGATCCCGCCGTCGGTGATGGTGCTGTGGCCGTTGCCGGTGGTGGCGTAGTCCCGCAGGACGGCGCGGAACATCGCCTTTGCGTCGGTGAGCGGCACCCGGTCCTGCGGGCGCTTGGGTCCGGCCAGGCTCGGCACGATGGTCGACAGGTCGAGCTCGAGGGTCTCGGAGAACCGCGGCTCGGCGGCCGGGTCGTGCCAGAGCCCCTGCTCCTTCGCGTAGGCCTCGGTGAGGGCGACCTGCTGGGCCGGCCGGCTGGTGAGCCGCAGGTAGGCGAGCGTCTCGTCGTCGATCGGGAAGATCGCGCAGGTCGAGCCGTACTCCGGGCTCATGTTGCCGATCGTCGCCCGGTCGGCCAGCGGCACATTGCCGACCCCCGGCCCGTAGAACTCCACGAACTTGCCGACAACGCCGTGCCTGCGCAGCATCTCGGTCACGGTGAGGACCAGGTCGGTGGCTGTGGCGCCGGCCGGCAGCTGGCCGGACAGCTTGAAGCCGACGACCTTCGGGATCAGCATGCTGACCGGCTGGCCGAGCATCGCCGCTTCGGCCTCGATGCCGCCGACGCCCCAGCCGAGCACCCCCAACCCGTTGATCATCGTGGTGTGCGAGTCGGTGCCGACGAGGGTGTCGGGGTAGGCCAGCCCACCGCGCTCGAAGACGACGCGGGCGAGCCGCTCGAGGTTGACCTGGTGCACGATCCCGGTGTTGGGCGGGACCACCGCGAAGTCGTCGAACGCCGTCTGCCCCCACTTGAGGAACTCGTAGCGCTCCCGGTTGCGCTCGTACTCCAGCTTGCCGTTGATCGCGAGCGACTCGGGGCTGCCAAAGCTGTCGGCCACTACGGAGTGGTCGATCACCAGCTCGGCCGGGGCGAGCGGGTTGATCTTCTTGGCGTCGCCGCCAAGGTCGCTCATCGCCTCGCGCATCGCGGCGAAGTCGACCACGCAGGGCACGCCGGTGAAGTCCTGCATGAGGACCCGCGCGGGGGTGAATTGGATCTCGGTGTCGGGCTCGGCCTGCGGGTCCCACGCGGCCAGTGCCCGGACCTGCTCGGCAGTGGTGTTGGCGCCGTCCTCGGTGCGCAACAGGTTCTCCAGCAGCACCTTGAGGGAGTACGGCAGATCGGCCGCGCCCTGCACCGCCGAGAGTCGGAAGACGTCGTACGACGTCCCGCCCACGTCCAGCGTGCCGCGTGCCCCGAAGCTGTCCAGGCTCGTCATCGTGCATCTCCCTCGGTCGTCGCCAGTTACGGTAGTGCGGTCGTGCCCGGGTGCGCACCGCGTCGTCGTCGGGCTGGGAATCGGGCTCGGCCCGCGTCCGTTCGGTCGCCTGCGGCGCGGGGAGCCCGCTCGGCCACCACCCCCGCCGTACGACCGGCACGAAGCACCCAAACCATGAGCGAAGGGGTAAGGCGAGGGGGTGCCCGGGCTGGGGCCGGCGCGCCGACGACGGGTCAGAAGCGCTCCCGCCGGATCAGTGTCTTGCGGCCCTTGATGACGCTGCCGCGCAAGGCCGCGATGACCTCGTCGGCGGCTGACTCGGGGACCTCGACGAGGGAGAAGCGCTCGGTGATCTCGATTGCGCCGATGTCCCGGCCGGACAGGCGCGACTCGCCGGCGATGGCGCCGACGAGGTCCTGCGGGCGGATGCCGGCGGTGGTGCCGGCGCCGATGAACAGTCGGGTCATCCCGCCAGGCGGCCCCTTGAACCGCGACGAGGCCGTGGCAGGGGCGGCCGCGCCCTGGCGGAGCGGCCGCGCCGGGCCGGGCGCCTGGCCCGAAGCCTGGCCCGACGCCGGGCCCCGCGCCGGGCCAGACGCCTGGCCCCGCGCCGTTATCTGGCGGCGGGCCGGCGGCGGCGAGCTGGCATCGCGTTCCCGCATCGGCGCGGCGCGGGTGAGGGCGACCGTCGGGATCTCCTGCTCGTCCTGCAGCGCAGCGCCGGCCCGGTGCAGCAGACGCAGCGCCGCCGCCGCAACGTCGAACGGGTCGTGCTCGGCGGCCAGCGACGCGACGAGTGCGCGCTCGGCGACGAGGTCACCCTCAGCGATCGCGTCGAGCAGCGCCAGCCGGGTGCGCTCGAGCCGGCGGCCGCGCAGGTCGGCCACCGTCGGCAGCGGCTGGAGCGCGATGCGCACGCCGGTTGTGCGCTCTACCGCCTGCAGCATCCGCTGCTCACGGGGCTCGGCGAGGGTGATCGCCACGCCCTCGCGGCCGGCCCGCCCGACCCGCCCGATGCGGTGGACGTAGGACTCCGGCGCCGACGGCACGTCGTAGTTGACGACGTGGCTGAGATGGTCGACGTCGAGCCCGCGGGCAGCGACGTCGGTCGCCACGAGCAGCTCTGCCGCACCGCCGCGGAGCCGACCCATCACCCGGTCGCGCTGCTCCTGGCTCATCCCGCCGTGCAGCGCCTCGGCCCGGTGTCCGCGCGCGTTCAGCAACTCGGTGAGCGAGTCGACCTCGCCGCGGGTGCGACAGAACACGAGCGCGGCGGCGGGGCGTTCGAGGGCGAGGACCCGGGCGAGCGCAGCTGGCTTGTGCGCCCGCGCAACGAGGTAGGCGGTTTGCCGGACCAACGGGGTGGCGCCGTCGACGAGGCGTTCGCGCTCCACTTGGACGCGGACGGCGTCACGCAGGTGGCGCCGGGCCATCCGGTCGACCCGGTGCGGCATGGTGGCCGAGAACAGCACGGTCTGCCGCTGCGGCGGGGTCGCACCGAGAATGGCCTCGATGTCATCCGCGAAGCCCATGTCGAACATCTCGTCGGCCTCGTCGAGCACCACGACCTCGAGCTCGGAAAGGCGCAGGGTGCCGCGCTGGATGTGGTCCAGGGCCCGGCCGGGGGTGGCGACGACCAGGTCGACGCCACGCTCCAGGGGGCGCAGCTGCCGGCCGATCGGCTGGCCGCCGTACACAGCCAGGACGCGCGCGCCGAGGTCACGGCCGTAGCTGGTCACGGCTTCGGCGACCTGGACGGCCAACTCACGGGTTGGGGTGAGGACGAGCCCGATCGGCGCCGTCCCACGGCTGCCCGGGGCGAGGCGCTGCAGCAGCGGCAGGGCGAACGCCGCGGTCTTGCCCGTCCCGGTCGCCGCCTGGCCGATCACGTCACGACCCATGAGCAGCAACGGGATCGCCTCGCGCTGGATGGGCGTG
>JAYTOZ010000326.1:0-1905 GCA_043747515.1 Frankiales bacterium
CCGGCCGGCCGGTGTCGTCGCCGGACTAGGCGCTCTTGATCGCCGAGATGTCGAACTCGAGGGTGATCTTGTCCGAGACGAGCACGCCGCCGGTCTCGAGCGCGGCGTTGTAGGTGATCCCGAAGTCGCTGCGGGTGAGCTGGGCCTTGCCGTCGAAGCCGGCCCGCAGGTTGCCGAACGGGTCCTTGGCGGTCCCGGTGTGCTCGAAGTCGATGCTGATCGGCTTGGTCACACCCTTGATCGTGATGTCACCGTTGAGCCGGAAGTCCTGCGTGCCGAGGACCTCGACCGAGGTGCTCGTGAAGCTGATCGTCGGGAAGGTCGGCGCGTCGAAGAAATCGTTGGTCCGCAGGTGGCCGTCGCGCTGGTCGTTGCCGGTCGTGATGCTGGCGACCTGGATCGTGACGGAGGCGGTCGAGGCGGTCGGGTTCAGCGCGTCGAGGTGGGCGCTGCCCTCGAACTCGGTGAACGAGCCGCGCACCTTGGTGACCATCGCGTGACGGGCGACGAAACCGAGGCGGGTGTGGGTGATGTCGAGGGCGTAGTCGCCGGTCAGGTCGGCAATGGCGGGGGTGACTGCGGTGGTCATGTTCGGCTCCAATTGTTGACGTTGCAACTATCTGCACGATGGTAGGGGAACTTGCAGCCGCAAGTAAGCATTCCCTGCGAAGGTGTCCCGGTGGCCAATCCGCTCGCCGACCTCGCCGACGCAGCCCTCGCCCGGCTCCCGGAGCACGACAGCATCACCTTCGAGGGCCGGGTGCAGACCAACGTGCAGCTCGCCGACCGGGCCGCCCGGATGGCGACCGGGCTCCAGCGGCTCGGCGTCCAGCCGGGCGACCGGATCGCCGTCGTGCTGCCGAACTGCCCGGAGGTGCTGCTGACCTACCAGGCGGTGTGGCGCGCCGGCGCGGCCGCGACGCCGGTCATTTCCGCTGTCTCCCCGGTCGAGCTGCGGCACGTGCTGGCCGATTCCGGCGCGCGGCTGCTGGTCACCGAGGACCCGCGGCTGGCCGCGGCCGCCGACGTCCCGGTGCTCGACCTGGCGGCGCTGCGGGCCCTCGAGGCCGCCCCGCCCGGCGAACCAGTGCCCCGCACCGAGGGCGACCTGGCCGCCCTGCTCTACACCGGCGGTACGACGGGACGGGCCAAGGGCGTGCGGCTGAGTCAGGGCAACCTGCTGCACACCACCGCGGCCCGCGAGTCGGTCGTCGCGACCGCAGGTGCACACATTTGCGTCGTACCGCTGCCGTTGTCGCACGTCTACGGCCTCGTCACGACGGTCTCCCGGCTGCACATGGCCCAGCCCGGCCTGCTGGTGCTGCAGCGACGATTCGACGCCGTCGGATGGCTGCGGCTGGTCACCCAGCACCAGGCCGGGTCGAGCTCGCTGGTGCCGTCGATGCTGCAGCTGCTGCTCGAGCAGCCGTTGGAGGAGCACGACCTGCGGTGCCTGAGCTACGTCACGAGCGGTGGCGCGCCGCTGTCGGCGGCACTCTGGCGCGAGTTCGAGCGGCGGGTGCCCGGGGTGCGGGTGTGCGACGGTTACGGCTGCACCGAGGCGAGCTCGACGGTGTCGATGAACCGCCCCGGCGCCCGCCGCCACGGCAGCGTCGGCCGGCCGGTGCCGGGCGTGTCGGTCCGGATCGACGGGGCGACGGCGCCCGGCCAGGACGGCGAGGTCCTGGTGCGGAGCCCTGGAGTGATGCTCGGTTACCACGACGACCCGGCCGCGACCGCCGAGGCCATTCAGGACGGCTGGCTGCACACCGGCGACGTCGGGCACCTGGACGCCGACGGTTATCTCTGGGTCGTCGACCGGACCAAGGACGTCATCCTGCGGGGCGGCTTCAACGTCTACCCGCGCGACGTCGAAGACGTCCTGCTCGCGCATCCGGCGGTCGC
>JAYTOZ010000327.1:0-4888 GCA_043747515.1 Frankiales bacterium
CCGTTGCTGTACGCAGTCCTGCGCCGCCTGCTCGGGCTGGCGTTCAGGTTGGTCTGGCGACCGGTCGTCGAAGGGCGTGACCAGGTGCCGGCCACCGGGCCGGTGATCCTCGCCAGCAACCACCTGTCGTTCATCGACAGCATCGTCATCCCGCTTGCCGTGCCACATCGCAGGGTGACCTTCCTGGCCAAGGCGGAGTACTTCACCGGCGGCGGCCTGGCCGGGCTCCCGCGACGGGTGTTCTTCCGGGTGATGGGCGCCGTACCGGTGCAGCGCACCGACCAGCCCGACGCCGAGGCGGCGCTGCGCGCGGCCCTGCAGGCGCTCCAGGCCGGCCTGGCCTTCGGGGTCTATCCCGAGGGCACCCGGTCCCGCGACGGCCGGCTCTACCGCGGCCGCACCGGCATCGGCTGGCTCGCGCTCACCTCCGGTGCGCCGGTGGTCCCCGTCGGATTGACCGGTACCGACCGGGTCCAGCCCATCGGCACGCGGCTGCCGCGGGTTGCCCGGGTGCGGGTCCGCTTCGGTCCGCCCGTCCACCCCTCGTCCTACGACGAGGTCCTTCCCGTGGCGAAGGCCCGACGCCTGCTGACCGATGACGTCATGGACGAGGTGGCCCGGCTCAGTGGGCAGGAGCTTGCCAACGAGTACAACGCGCCACCTGGTTGAGCGCGTCCACGACAGGGGTCGAAAGCCTCTGGCCGGCGCGGCCCGAGGGGGGTGACGCTGGGGGCTCACCGGAGGAGCACCCACCATGAGCACACTGGTCACCGTCCTGGTCTTGATCGGATTGCTAGCGCTCCTGGTGGCGGCGTTGGCGGTGCGGATCGTCAAGCAGTACGAGCAGGGGGTGCTGTTCCGGCTCGGCCGCGTCGTGGGGGTCCGCGATCCCGGACTGCAGTTCATCGTCCCGTTCATCGACGTTCTGCACCGGGTCTCGCTCCGGATCATCACCATGCCGATCCAGTCCCAGGGCATCATCACCCGGGACAACGTCAGCGTGGACGTCTCCGCGGTCGCCTACTTCCGGGTCGTCGACTCGGTCAAGTCGGTCGTCGCGATCGAGAACGTCCATGCCGCGATCAACCAGATCGCCCAAACCACGCTGCGCAAGGTCGTCGGCCAGCACACGCTCGACGAGACGCTGTCCGAGACCGATCGCATCAACCTCGACATCCGCGAGATCCTCGATGTCACCACCGTGGACTGGGGTGTGCTCGTCACCTTGGTCGAGCTCAAGGACATCCAGCTGCCCGAGAGCATGAAGCGGGCCATGGCCAAGCAGGCCGAGGCCGAGCGGGAAAAGCGCGCAAAGATCATCAACGCCGAGGGCGAGTCGCTGGCAGCCGCGGCGCTCGGTGACGCCTCCGACATCATGATGGCCCACCCCCTCGCGCTGCAGTTGCGCAACCTGCAGAGCCTGGTGGAGATCGGGGTCGACAAGAACACCACCGTGGTGTTCCCGGCGCCGATCATGTCGACGATCGGCGAATTGGGCTCCTTCCTCGCCCGGGAGGTTGCTGCGGCGACCCCGCTGGTGCCGCCGGCCAACGGCAGCACACCGGTCCGCGCCGCTGCGACACCACGGGCGACGTAGCCAGGGTTCGCTCAGGTCCCGAGGGCGCCGGTGGCGTAGGACTGCTCCATGAGCTGCTCGCGCGCTGCCGGATGCGCGACGCGGTCGATGAGGTGCAGGGCCTGCGCTCGCTGCGGCTGCGGCCACAAGGCGGCTGCGCCGTGTTCGGAGACCACCCATGAGTGCTGGAAGCTGCTCACCGGACCATCCAGCCGGGACACGATCGTTGACCGCTGTGCCTTGGGATGCCACGAAGGCAGGGCAAGGATCGCGAGCCCGTCACGGGAGTGCAGCGCACCGACGACGAAGTCGCTCTGGCCACCGAGGCCGGAATAGACCCTTCCCCTGATCCAGGTGGCGTTCGCCTGCCCGAAGGTGTCGACCTGCAAGGCCGTGTTCAGCGATGTCATCCGGCGCTGGCGGGCGATCCGGGCGGGATCGTTGACGGTCTCGGTACGTCGCATCTGCACGCGGGGGTTGTCGCGGACCCAGTCCAGCAGCTCGGCACTGCCATAGAGGAATGACGTGACGAGTGGCCGGTCGCGCTCGAGCGCACCGGCCCGTTCCAGGTGCAGGACACCGTCGCTGAAGATCTCGGTCCAGATCCGCAGTCGTCGATGGTGCCGTAGCGACGCGAGCACGGCATCGGGCACCGCGCCGATCCCGGCCTGCAATGTGGCGCCGTCTGCGACGAGGCGCGCCGTCCGATCGGCAATGGGATCGTCGGCCTGGACGGCTAACCCGGTGTCGGGCGCCGACAGTGGCTGTCCTGCCTCGAAAGCCAGGTCGATCAGTTCTGTCGAAACCACCGAGTCGCCGCAGGTCCACGGCATGTGCGCGTTGAGCTGCGTGATGACAAGGCCCCCACGGCGCCGCACCGCCTCAATGGCGGCCGGCAGGATGTTGACCTCGATGCCCAGGGACACGGCGCCGTCGCGTGGCGCCGTCGTGTGCAACAGCACGATGTCCGGGACCAGTGAGGTCGCCAGCATCCGAGGCACCAGGCTGAGCCGCGCGGGCAGGTAGACCAGTCGCGGGCTGTCCCGTACCCCCGGCCCGACGAACGGCGTCTCGTGGACGATGCCGACTCGGTCCGGCACACCTTGCTGGGCGTTGAGCATGACGAGGCGGTACCGGGGCAGCACCGCGTCGAGCGCATCCAGCAGCGCGCTCGGGGTGGCGTGGTTGCCGGCGACGACGACCCGGGGCTGGTCGTCGGCGTAGGTGGCGAGAGCCGAGCGCAGTCCCTGCTCGCCGACCTCACGCACCCGCTGTCCGGGGGGTTGCTGCCAGCTCGAGGTCGCGGGCGTGCGAAGGCCTGTCCGGCCGGGTCACGCCGGCCGGACAGTCACACCCTGGAATGAGGCAGCCCGGATCGGCCCACCGGTCATCGATTGGGCAGAACAGGCTGGTGTAGCGAGGTGACCGCCACCACCGGTCCCCGCATGCCTCGCATCCCGGTGGCGTCTGCGGCGTCGCGAACATGCCGTGGCTGCGTCCTGGGAGGATCATCTGTGCCGGCCCGATCGCGGGTACGCCGTGACGCTCTGGGCGGCAGCAATGCGCTTCCGGGACCGCGGCGTGGTGCAGCGGACCCGGCCTCAGGGCCGGCTGGGGTCTCAGCCCGGTCAGTCTACGTCCGGTCCGGCGTCCTGACCATCGCCCCGCCGTACCGATGGTGTCGTTCGCCTTGTTGGGCCGGGCAGAAAGTCCCTTCCGTCGACCGCTGAACACGACGATCCTTGCAGTGGTGCCGACCCGGGCGCACAGTCGAGGAGATCACGATGATGTATTGGTACGGCGGACATCCGAGCGGCTGGGGCTGGGTGCTGACAAGCGTTGGCATGATGGTGTTTTGGGGCATCCTGATCACCGTGGTCGTCCTCCTTGTCCGCTCCCCGCGGGCGGCGGCCCAACCGCCCGGCCAACCCTCCGTGCGACTCACGCCCGAGCAGGTGCTGGCCGAACGTTTCGCACGCGGTGAGATCGACGAAGCCGACTACACGGGACGGTTGGCCACCCTGCACCGCAAGGTGCCCGCAGTGAGCGCAGATGCAGGCTGACCTGCGGCCCGTGGTGGTCGGTGTGGACGACTCACCCGGTAGCGCCGCCGCCCTGACCTGGGCGTCTGCAGATGCCGCTACGCGCCCTGCCCCGCTTCGGATCGTGTGCGCCTACCAATGGTTGCCGAGCTACCTTCCGCTCCCCGGCGTGACCGTCGCGCCCGAACTGGACGCCGGGCAGATGCGCCGGACGGCGCAAGGCATCATCGGGCGTGCCATCGAACGGGTCGGCGCTCCGGATCCTCAGCGCGCCGAGATCCGGGTGAGCGGCGACGCCGTCGAGGGCCGGGCGGCCTCGGTGCTGGTGGCGGCCTCCGAGGACGCTGCTCTCGTCGTGCTCGGCTCGCGGCATCTGGGGGCCGTCGGCTCGGCAGTGCTCGGTTCGGTCGGCGCCGCTGTCGCGGCGCGGGCGGCGTGCCCGGTCGTCGTCGTCCGCGGGCCGGCCGGTGACCCTGTCGAGGATGCCCGGGTGATCGTCGGCGTCGACGGCACCGACGCTGCTGATGACGTGCTGCGATTTGCGTTCAGCTACGCCAGCCGTCACCGGGTGGGGCTGCAAGCGGTGCTGTGCTGGCGGCCGGATCCGTTGGCCACGATGATCTGGCGGCCGGAACCGCCGGTTCCCATCCAGGCTGAGGCCCGCCTGTCGGAGATCCTGGCCGGTTGGAGGGAGCAGTTCCCGGAGGTCGTCGTGCATCAGGTCGTCATCCGGGACCATCCCGTCGCGGGTCTCGTCGCAGCATCGTCAGCGCAACAACTGCTCGTGGTCGGGAGCAGGACCAAACAGGCGATGCTCGGAACCTTGCTCGGTTCGGTCAGTCAGGGCGTGCTGCACCACGCCACCTGCCCGGTCGCCGTCCTCCCGACCGGCTGACCGCCTGACCGCTGTGGCCTAGCTGCGCGCCGATACGCCCGGCTCGATCGTCGGATCTGCGACGGGCGCGCCTGCGGTTGCGTCGTCGGTGTGCCGGGCCTTGGCTTGCCGTACCGCTTCGGCGAGCAGGTCTCGGGCGACACCGGTCAGCTTCACCGATCGCGACTGGCTCAACGACCGGAGCCGCTCGAAGGCTTCGCGGGCCGTCGTGCCGGTCCGACTCATGATGACCCCGATGGCCTGATCGATCTCGGCGCGGCTCGTCAGCGCCTCCTGCAGCTGGGCGACCAGCCGCTCGGCCTGCGCCAGGAGTTGCGCGTTCGCCACGCTGACCGCTGCGTGCGGCGCGAAGGCTTCCCCCAGACCGACCGCATG
>JAYTOZ010000328.1:0-1524 GCA_043747515.1 Frankiales bacterium
GTCGTCTGGACAGCGCGCTCCCTGCCGGCCCGACCACCGATGCAGGTGCTGCTCGGGCTGCTGCTCGAGGTCGGGGCCGAAGGTGGCCTCTCGGTGAGCGGGTTCGACTACGAGGTCTCCTCACGGATCACCGTCGAGGTCACCGCGGCCGAGGTGGGTCGGGTCCTGGTGCCTGGCCGGTTGCTCGCAGACATCGTCCGCGCGCTGCCGGCGCAACCGGTCGACCTGCGTCTCGAGGGCAGCCGGGTCGTGCTGACCTGCGGTGCGGCGCGGTTCACCCTGCCGACCTTGCCGGTCGAGGACTACCCCGCCCTGCCGCCGATGCCGACGACCGCCGGGTCGCTGGAGAGCGACGTCTTCGCTGCCGCCGTCGCCCAGGTCGCGCTCGCAGCCGGGCGTGACGACACGCTGCCGGTCCTCACCGGCGTCCGGATCGAGATCGAAGGGGAGCAGCTCACGCTGGCCGCCACCGATCGCTACCGGCTCGCCGTACGCACCCTGGCGTGGCATCCCGAGCAGCCCGGTCTGACCGCCGCGGTGCTCATCCCGGCCCGCACCCTGGCCGAGACCGCCAAGGCTCTCACCGGCGGTCCCGAGGTCACCTTGTCGTTGTCGACCGGCGGCGCTGGCGAAGGCATGATCGGTTTCGAGGGCGGTGGCCGGCGTACGACGTCCCGGCTGCTCGAGGGCGAGTTCCCGAAGTACCGCTCCCTGCTGCCCGCCGCGAGCTCGGCGGTGGCCGGGCTCTCGACGGCGCCGTTCGTCGAAGCCGTCAAGCGGGTGGCCCTGGTGGCGGCGCGCAACGCCCCTGTGAGACTCGGTTTCTCCGCCGAGGGGGTGGTGCTGGAAGCCGGTGGCGCCGACGACGCGCAGGCCTCCGAGCGGTTGGAGTGCAGCTGGGACGGTGCGGAGGACATGGCGATCGCCTTCAATCCGCAGTACCTGCTGGACGGCCTGTCGGCCGTCGACAGTGACACCACGACGCTGTCGTTCACCGGTCCGACCCGGCCGGCAGTGCTGACCGGTAAGCGCCAGCCGGACGCGGGCTCGACCGAGGTGGCCGACTACCGCTACCTGCTCATGCCGGTGCGCCTGTCGGGCTGAGCTGGACGTGATGGCCGCGTCCACGGACGCATGAGAGAGGGAAAGCACCATGGCGAAGCTGGGCATGATCGGACTCGGCCGGATGGGCGGCAACATGGCCGAGCGGCTCCGCCGTGGCGGTCACGAGGTAGTCGGCTACGACCGGGCCGCCGATTCGCGGGACGTCGACAGCCTCGAGGCGCTGGTTGCGGCGCTCGAGGCACCGCGCGTCGTGTGGGTGATGGTGCCGGCCGGTGCGCCGACGTATGAGACGGTCGATGCGCTCGGCAAGCTGCTGGCGCCGGGCGATGTCGTTGTGGACGGCGGCAACTCGCGCTACACCGACGACCAACGGCACGCAATGGACCTGGCCAAGCGTGACATCGGTTTCGTCGACGCGGGGGTCTCCGGTGGGGTCTGGGGGCTCACCGAGGGCTATGC
>JAYTOZ010000329.1:0-16008 GCA_043747515.1 Frankiales bacterium
GGCGTACAGGTCAACTCGCTCGGGCTGACCGAGGCCCAGCCGGAGAACAATGTCCAGCGGATCGTGCTCGAGATGCTCGGGGTCACGCTGTCGAAGGACGCCCGCGCCCGCGCCGTACAGCTGCCCGCTTGGAACGAAGCGCTCGGGCTGCCGCGTCCTTGGGACCAGCAGTGGTCCCTGCGGTTGCAGCAGGTGCTCGCCTTCGAAACCGACCTGCTGGAGTACGACGACCTGTTCGAGGGTTCGGTCGTCGTGGCTGCCAAGGTCGACGACCTGGTGACCCAGGTGCAGGCCGAGGTCGACCGGGTGCAGGCGATGGGCGGCGCGGTCGCGGCGGTCGAGAGCGGCTACATGAAAAGCGCGATGGTGGCCTCGCACGCCGAACGCCGCCGCCGGATCGAGGCCGGCGAGGACGTCGTGGTCGGGGTCAACCGGTTCACCACCACAGAGCCCAACCCGCTGCTGGCCGACATCGACGGCGCGATCATGACCGTCGACCCGGCGACCGAGGCGCATGCCGTCGAGGCGATCCGCGTGTGGCGGGCAGGCCGCGACGCCGCGCTGGTCGACGAGACCCTGCGGGTGCTGCACGAAGCGTGCAAGACCGACCAGAACCTGATGCCGGCCACCGTTGCCTGCGCCCGCGCGGGGGTCACGACGGGGGAGTGGAGCTCGGCGCTGCGGGAGGTGTTCGGCGAATACCGCGCGCCGACCGGGGTGAGTGGAGCGGTCGCTCTTGGGGAGGCCGGCTCGGCGGTCGCGGCGGTCCGCGAGCAGGTCAAGCAGACCGGCGCCGAGCTCGGTAGCCGGTTGCGCTTCCTGGTGGGCAAGCCCGGCCTCGACGGGCACAGCAATGGCGCCGAACAGATCGCGGTCCGGGCCCGTGACGTCGGCTTCGAGGTCGTCTACCAGGGCATCCGGCTGACCGCCGCGCAGATCGTCGCCGCGGCGGTCGAGGAGGACGTCCACGTCATCGGATTGTCGATCCTGTCCGGGTCGCACATGGAGGCGGTCCCGGCCGTGCTCAGGGGCCTGCGCGAAGCGGGCGCCGGTGACGTGCCGGTCGTCGTCGGCGGGATCATCCCCGACGCCGACGCGGCCCGGCTGACGGCGGCCGGGGTCGCCCGGGTGTTCACGCCGAAGGACTTCGAGCTCACCCAGATCATGGCCTCGGTCGTCGAGGTGGTCCGCGCGGCGAACGGTCTGGCGCCGCTGCGCTGAGCTGGCCGCTTGAGCCGGGCCGGTCAGCGCAGCACTGTCGGGCGGCCGATCCGCACGGTCACGCCGGGGCTCCACAGCACGTGTGGCTCGCCGACCGGGATGGGGAGCCCCGCGGTCGGGACGAGGTCGTCGGACAGGTGCAGCAGCCGGGCCCGGTGCAACGGCCACGGCTCATGATGGACCGGCGCCCAGGCCGTCCTGCCGCGGTAGAAGCGGGAGTAGAGCCCCCAGCGGGCGGTGAGGAACAGCGACAGCGGGTCGGGTTCGTAGCGTTGGCCGATCTCGATCGCGATGCTCCCGCCGGCGCCGCGCGGCCCCGGCCAGCGCCTGGATGTGGTCCAGGTGCGGCGGGGGCCCTCGGCGACCACCCGCATCCGGGCCCAGCGGTAGGGCAGGTGGTAGGCGAGCTGCGCCGACAGCACCGGCAGCAACCGGGCCGCCTCCAGCGAGCGGAACACCACCCCGCGACGTCCGTCGGCGTCCACGACGTAGAGCCGGACGTTGGTCTCGGCGAAGCGCGAGAGCCAGGGCAGCGGCGGCACCCCGAGGACCTCGACGTCGGCCATCGTGAAGGGCACCAGCCCCACGTACGTCGCGTCGTCGTGCAGGTCGGGGAACGTGCCCGGTGGCAGCAACGGAGCCACCAGCGCGGGGTCGACCGGCCAGTGCAGCATCGCCAGGTCGGTCCAGCGCTGGCCAAAGACCACCCGGCCGGGCAGTGGTGGGGCGTGCTGGCGCAGTGGCTCGATGGTCACATCTCCCACTGTGGACTTGAGCGGGCCCGAACGCACGCCGATGCATCCTGCAACGCCATCGTTGTGGAGGAACTCGTGACCGGGCAACACCTCGCCAACGTCCTGCCGATGCCCGGCCGAGCCGGCGCCGCTGTCGTGGCGAGCCGGCTGGTGGCCAACGTCGAGCTGGTCGTGCATGGCCGGCGCGGGCAGGTCGAGCTGGTGGTCTGTGCGGTGCTGGCCGGCGGTCACGTGCTCGTCGAGGACGTCCCCGGCAGCGGCAAGACGACTCTCGCCCGGGCGGTCGCCCGCAGCCTCGGCGGCAGCTTCCGGCGGATTCAGGGCACCGCGGACCTGCTGCCCGCCGACATCACCGGCAGCGGGGTGTGGGAGCCCGACCGGCGCGGCTTCTGCTTCGTCCCGGGACCGGTCTTCGCCAACGTGGTGCTCGTCGACGAGCTCAACCGCACGCCGCCGCGCACGCAGTCGGCGTTCCTGGAGGCGATGGACGAGGGCGCCGTCACCATCGATGGGACGCGGCATTGGTTGCCCGACCCGTTCGTGATGCTGGCGACGCAGAACCCGCTCGAGCAGTACGGCACCTATCCGCTGCCGGAGGGCCAGCTGGACCGGTTCGCCGTGACGCTGGCTCTGGGGCCCAACGACCCCGCGACCGAGCGGCGGGTGGTCCGCGAGCAGCTCGACCACGCGACTGTGGACGAGCTCGGTGCGGTCACGACCCCCGACGAGCTGGTCCACGTGCGGGCCGAGAGCCGCCGCACGCACGTGGCCGACGCCGTCCTGGATCATGCCGTCCGGCTCGCCGAGGCGACCCGCGAGCACCCCGCGGTCGAGCTCGGGGCGAGCACCCGTGCTGCGCTCGTCCTGGTGCGCTGCGCACAGGCCCGGGCGCTGCTGGGCGGACGCGACCACGTCCTGCCCGACGACGTGAAGGCGCTTGCCGCCCCGGTGCTCGGTCACCGGCTGGTGCTCCGCGACGGTGCCGGGCTGCGCCGGGGCCAGCAGCTGGTCGCTGAGCTCGTCGCCGCGGTCCCCGTGCCGCTGCGGGGATGAGGCCGACCCGCGCCTGCTGGCTGCCGCTCGGCGCCGCGCTGGTGCTGCACCTGCTGGTCCGGGCGACCGGCAACAGCTGGCTCGCCCTCGGCTCGGCTGCCTGCCTCGGCCTGCCGGTCGCCGCGTTGCTGCTTCCGGCCCGCCTCGGTGACCTCCAGGTGACCCGCCGGCATGCCCTCCGGGTCGTCGCCGGTCAGCCCGTCGAGGTCGTGCACACCGTCTGCAACACCGGCGACCGGCCAAGCCCGCCGCTGCACTGGACCGACCGGGTCGACGGACTGTCGCCGGTCGTGCTGGCTGTCCCGGCCCTCGCGCCGGGGGCCAGGGCGTCGTTCACCGAGCACCGGACCGCGCTGCGCCGCGGCGTGTACGACGGGGCATCGGCGCTGCTCAGCTCGGCCGCGCCGTACGGCCTGCTGCGGGTCGGCCGCGAGGTCGCCGGGGCAGCCCGGCTGATCGTGCACCCGGCCGCGGTCCCTGCACGTGAACTCGACCCGGTCGGATCGGTCGGCGGCGCGACGCACAGCCGCCCGCTGGCCGGGGCCGGCACAGAGGTGCTGGGCCTGCGGCCGTGGCGCCCCGGCGACAGCGCCCGCTCGGTCTCGCCGCGGGCGACCGCCCGGCACGGCCGTCCCGTGGTGCTCGAACGCGAGCGCGACAGCGGCCGATCGCTCATCGTGCTGACCGGCGGCGGCGGCGCCGGACCGGTCTGGGAGGCGGGGGTCGCGCAGGCAGCAGCCCTCGCCGTGCAGGCCACCCGCGACGGCGCACCGCCCGTGCTCCTGGGCGGTCCGCCGCCGACCGGTCTCGGCGGGACGGGCGTGCTCGACTGGTTCGCGGCGGTCGACCGGGCCGGCCCGCTGCTCGCGAGCGACCTGCTGGCTGCGACCAGGGCGGCCGGGCCCGGCGGCACGGTGCTGCTCCTGACGGCCGACCGCGGGCAGGCCCGCCGCCTGCCCGGCGTACGGGTGGCGGTGTTCGGTGCCGGCTGACACCCGCCGCTCCCTCACCCGCCGATCATGGAACGTGTGCGGCGAGGCTGAGCGTGCGGCGACGGCAGCAACTCCATGATCGGCGCGGAACGGATCGGCGTCCGGCGGGCCGTCGTCGCCGCGGGCGTGTCCGGGCAGCTCGCGGTCACCGTCGCCGGCGTGTTGCCGTGGCCGGCCCTGTGCCTCGCGGCGGCGGTGCTGGTGGCCGGGTCGCGGGCCGCGCTGGCTGCCGACGATCGGCGGGCCAGGCTGCTGCGCGCCGTGGCGAGTGGGCTGATCCTGCTGCTGGCCCTGCTCACCCCACCACGCGCGCTCGCCGGCGGCGGGCCCGGCGGCGCCCGCGACGCGCTGGGCCTGCTGCTGGTCGGCGTGGTGGCCGCCCAGGGGCTCACCTGGCGGACCGACAGGGATCTGCGGGTCGGGTTGCTGGGGGCGGTCGGACTGCTCGTGCTGGGCGCGTCGTACAGCCCCGATGTGCTCGTCGGGCTGCCGCTGCTGACCGGCTGGGCAGCTGCGCTCGTCGCCGGCGCGCGGCTGCACCAGCTGCGGGTGGCGCCTGGCCCGCTCCGGCTCGGCCAACTGGCGACGCCGACCGCGCTCGCGATGGTGCTCGGGCTGGTGGCGTTCCTGCTGGTGCCCGCGCACGTCTCGGCGTCGTTGCGCGGCCGGCTGGGACAGGCGACAACCGGCGCCTCCCCGCTCGGCGACGCCGCCCCCCGCAGCACGAGCAGCTACCGCGCCGGCAGCCTCGACCTGCGCTCGCGGGGGTCGCTGTCGGACGCGCCGGTGGCCCGGGTGCCGGCGGCCTCACCGGCGCTGTGGCGCTCGACGACCTACGACCACTACGACGGGATCACCTGGACGACCCCGCCGGGGCGGTCGGTCCTGACAGGTCCGCCGTCCCCCCTGGCGCCGACCCGCACCGACGAGGTCAGCATCGCCACCGAGGTCGGCGGAACGGTGTGGTCGCCGGGACCGGTGCAGGCCCTCGTGCCTTCCCGGCCCGGTGGGGTCGAGGTCGGCCTGCTGGGGGACGTCGTCACGACCGGGCGGGCGCAGTCCGGCTACCGGGTGACCAGCGCCGTGCAGGTCACCGATCCGGGGCTGCTGCGTGGTGCGCGTGGCGCCGACGAGGGCGACCGTCGCTGGCGCGAGCTGCCGCGCAGCCTGCCGGACCGGGTGACCCAGCTCGCCGGGCAGCTCACCGCGGGGCTGCCCAGCCGCTACGACTCGGTGTTCGCCGTCGAGGGATGGCTGCGCACGCACGCCACCTACCGCCTCGACTCGCCGGTGCCCGGACCCGACGAGGACGCCGTCGACCGCTTCCTGTTCACCGACCGGAGCGGCTTCTGCGAACAGTTCGCGAGCGCCGAGGTGGTGCTCCTGCGCGCGGTTGGTATTCCGGCCCGCCTCGTCACCGGTCTCGCGTACGGCGTACCGGACACCGCCGGCCGACGGCGCTACCGGCAAGCCGACCTGCACGCCTGGGTCGAGGTGGCCTACCCCGGCGACGGGTGGTCACCCTCCGACCCGACCGCCGGGGCGGTGCTCGCCGTCGGGGGTCGGTCCGGCGTGGGCGACGTCCCGCTGCGCCGCCGGATCGCCGCCGCGGCGCGGTCGTCCCTGGTCGCGATCGCCGCCATCCCCGGCGGCCGACCCGCCCTTGCGGCCGGCCTGCTGCTGCTGACCGGCCTGGCCACCGTGGTCCTGGCCCGATGCCGCCCGCCCCGTCGTACGCCGGGGCAGAGGCCCGGGTCTGCGCCGGGCGCACCAGCCGGCCCCGCGCTCGCGGCCTTCCTGCGGCTCGACGCGCGGCTCGGTCCGCACGGTCGGCGGCCGGCTGAGTCGATCGGCGAGCTGCGGGCCCGGCTCGGCGTGCAGGGACCGGCGGCCGCGGCGCTCGGCATCGTGGAGCAGGAGTGCTACGGACGGGTGCCACCGCCGGCCGAGCCCGCCGTCCGGGTGCTGGACGCTCTGGTCACCGGCAGCGGTGCGCCCCGAGACCGTTGACCGCAGCCACCGTGGCGGCGCCGAGATCGGTCTCGGTCTCGGCGTAGTCCGCGCCCTCACCGCGAAGCGTGACGGCGATCCGGGCCTGCCGGAGCAGGGGGGTCCGGCAGTCGGCCAGGGTCAGGACCATCGCGAACCGGCTCCCGCGACCGGCCGGCAGCAGCACCGGCAGCCGACTGGCGCTGACAACGGCGAGCCCGTCGATTCCACGGACCGACAGCAGGGTGAGCGGGCGGGACGAGGTGTTGGCGATCGGGACGACCGCGAGCACCGACCCCGGCCGCCGGGAGGTCCAGGTGTGCGCCAGGTCGACCGCGAAGGCGTCGATCGGCGGCAGCACGCCGCAGGCCCGCCTCGGCGCGCTGAACAGCGCTTCCCGGACCTGGCGGGCCGGGTCGGCCGCGTCCTGCGGACCGAGGCCGAGCGACGTGCCGTGGCTGCGGCCGTCCTCGGTCCGCACCGTGACGAGCACGATCGCGGGATTCCGCAGCCGGTCGACCGCGGGGCAATCGACCTGGCGGCGCAACTCCAACAGGGTGCTCGCACCCGCCCCGACGGGCTCGGCCGGCAGCCTGGCGATCCAGCCTTCGACGTCGAGCTGGGCTGTCTCGAGCCGGACCGGGCGGGGTCCGGCATTGACCAGCCGGACGCCGACGGACGCGGCGCCGCCGGTGGTGCTGCTCCCGCCCGAGCCGCCGATGCGGATCTCGACGACCGCGGCGGCGCGGGCGGCTCGACGCGCCGCGACGTGGCTGGCGTGGCGGGCGTCGAGGGCGTCCCGGCCGGCCGAGAGGGCCGCCACCACCACCAGGGTTCCCCCGACGACGGCCCAGGTGCGGCGGCCGGGACGCCAGAGCGGTGGCCGGCCCGGGTCGCCCATCGGGGCGGCGCCGGCGCGGCGTGGCGCCGCCGGGTCGACGATCGTCACAGCCGGCCGGGGGAGCCCCACCCGGTCGGTGTCCATCGGCTCAGGCGGGCCGGCGAAGCAGGTCGTGTTCGGCCAGCGAGCCTGGGAGTACGAGGCCGAGGACCTCGGCCCGGGAGAGCCCGGCGGCGTCGCCGAAGGTGGTCGCGAGCGCATCGAGGCAGCGCAGACCGGCATCGAGGACCCCGCGCTTGCCGAGCCGGCTCGCCAGCCGGTCGACGTCGACGACCGGCTCGTCGGCCACGAGCGGTCCGAGGTCGGTCGCGGCCGGGTCGTGCTCCGGGGCCTCGCGCAGGCACGCCGTGAGCAGCCAGCGGGCCCCCTTGGGGCCGCCCGGCACCGCGGCCAGCAGCTCAGCGACCTGCGTCCGCAGCAACTCCGGACCGTCGAGCGGGTCGAGCTCGACCAGCAGCTGGGAGGTGCTGCAGACGAACGCCTCGATGAGGTCGGGCGCCTGCACGTCGGTCTCGAGCAGCTCGCCGAGCAGGTCCAGGGCGAGCTCCCGGTCCAGGCCGCTGGCGAGCGCGCTGCCGACCGCGTGGGCGGCCGGGACCACGGGCAGTTGTAGCCACGAACCCGGACCTGCCCCGGCCCGTGACCGGGCGAATCGTGCCAGCTGCAGGCAGGCCCGCAGCGTGCCGGCGGCCTGGACCGGCTCGACACCCTCGCCCGGCCGGGGGTGGTCGACCAGCGAGACGGCCACCTGTTCGAGCGGCTCGGCCAGCCGGGTGGTGCCCCGGCCGGCTGCGCTGGTGGCCAACGCAGCCAAGGCGACCGCGGTCGCCCGCAGCCAGCCGGCGCCCGGCGCGCCGGTCGCGGCGACCCGGTCGGCCAGTCCCGCTGCAGTCACGTCGTCGCGCTCCCCGGTGGCCGATGCGGCAGCGGCCAGATCGACCCAGAGTCCGGCCAGCCGGGCCAGGCCCTGATCGCTCACCATGCTCACCCGCTGCAGCAGCTCCTCATCGGCGAGCCCCTCGCCGAACGCGGCGCGCGCCAGCCGGGCGACCGCGGCGACTGCGGCCCGCACCGACTCGTCGTGGTCGGCGCCCGCCAGCACGACGTCGGCCGCGGTGCGGGCGTCGTCGGCGGTCGGGTCGTCCGGGCGCAGCCGCGCAGGCAAGTCGGTGAGCAGCCGGAGCACCTCGGGCTCGAACGGGCCGGTCTGCTCCAGCACGGTGGCGATGCCGGTCGCCCCCGCGGCGCTGACCGCAGCCACCAGCGCGGTGCACAGGCGGCCGCCGAGCTCGGTCTGAAACTCCTCCGGCGCCATGTCGAGGGCCCGCAGCAGCCGGCCGGTGGCCTGCTCGGCGGTGAGATCGCCCCGGTAGGTGGCGAGCACCGCCGCGGCGAGGGTCTGCGCGGGTGAGAGGTCGGCCGCGTGCTCGTGCGCGTCATCGTGCAGCAGCACGTCGACGTCGTCAGCCAGCCACGGGGTGAGGCGCCCGCGCAGGGCGTCGACGAGGTCCGCGACCGGCAGCTGCAGCTCGGCGGCCAGCCGCTCGCAGTCCACCGGCTCGGCCCAGAAGCCCTGCTCGGGCTCGGCGTCGACCACCCCGAGCAGCACCATCCGGCCGTCGTCGCCGGGCTGGCCGGGCAGCGCCGCGACGAACGGCGCGAGCGGTAGCTGCCACGACAGCGACTGGCCCTCCGACAGCACCCGCACGGTCACTGTCGCCGAGCCGGGCCCGTCACCGTGCACGTCGACCCGAGCGTCGAGCGCGTCGAGCCGGTCGCCCGATCCGGGCGGCAAGAAGGTGTACAGCAGCACCGCCGGTTCGAGCGTGCTGGCCGAGTGCGCATGAAGGACCGCCCCCGCCGCGCAGGCGTAGACGGGCGGCCGGTGCTGCTCGGGCGTACTCACCGGCACAGTCTGCTGCACGCCCTGGCTTAGCCTCGACGCGTGCGCCTCGTCCTCGCCCGCTGCACCGTCGACTACGTCGGCCGGCTGACCGCCCACCTGCCCGAGGCCGTCCGGCTGTTGCTGGTCAAGGCCGACGGCTCGGTGTCGATCCACGCCGACGACCGGGCCTTCAAGCCGCTCATGTGGATGAGCCCGCCGTGTACGACGCGGGAGGTGGACGGCGTCTGGACGGTCACCAACAAAGGTGGTGAGCAGCTGGTCATCGCCGTCGATGAGGTGCTGCACGACAGCTCGCACGATCTGGGGGTCGACCCCGGCCTGGTCAAGGACGGCGTCGAGAAGCATCTGCAGGCGCTGCTGGCCGAGCAGTGCCACGTGCTCGGCGAGGGCTGGACGCTCGTCCAGCGGGAGTACTTCACCGACATCGGGCCGGTCGACCTGCTGTGTCGCGACGCCGCCGGCGCGCACGTGCTGGTCGAGGTGAAGCGGCACGCAGAGATCGACGGCGTCGAGCAGCTCACCCGCTACCTGCAGCGGGTCTCGACCGTACTGGGGCAGGTGCAGGGCGTCCTGGCTGCGCAGAGCTTCAAGCCGCAGGCCAAGGTGCTCGCCGCCGACCGCGGGATCGTCTGCGTCCAACTGGACTACGACGCGCTGCGCGGGATGCAGAGCGCGACGCCGACCCTGTTCTGAGCCGTCTGGGAGACTTGGCGGTCCGACGAGCAGGGAGATCCCGTGGTGCGCGCGTTCAGCAAGGTCGGTGTGGTCGGTCTCGGCACGATGGGCGCCGGTATCGCCGAGGTGCTGGCGCGCTCGGGCGTCCAGGTCGTCGGTGTGGAGCAGGATGAGGCGGCGGTCGAGCGGGCGCACGGCCACCTGGCTGCCTCCACCGGCCGGGCACTCAAGCGCGGCAAGATCAGCCAGGCCGAGGTCGATGAGCTGCTCAGCCGGATCTCGACCGGCACCGACCTGGCGGCCCTTGCCGACTGCGAGCTGGTCGTCGAGGCGATCCCGGAGCGGATGGAGCTGAAGCGCGAGCTGTTCGCCAAGCTCGACGCGCTGCTGCCCGCCGACGCGGTGCTCGCCACCAACACCTCCGCGCTGTCGGTGACGGAGTTGGCCACCTCGACCGGGCGGCCGTCCCGGGTGGTCGGGCTGCACTGGTTCAACCCGGCCCCCGTGATGGGGCTGGTCGAGGTGGTGCGGACCGTCGTCACCGACCCGTCGGTCGTCGAGGACGCCGAGGCGCTCGTCGCCCAGGTCGGCAAGACCGCCGCCATCGCCGGTGACCGGGCCGGCTTCATCGCCAACGCGCTGCTGTTCGGCTACCTCAACAACGCCGTCCGGATGTATGAGTCGCGCTACGCCAGCCGTGAGGACATCGACGCGGCGATGCGCTTCGGCTGCGGCCATCCGATGGGCCCACTGGCGCTGCTCGACCTGATCGGCCTCGACTCGGCGTATGAGATTCTCGAGACGATGTACGCCCAGTCGCGCGACCATCTGCACGCGCCGGCGCCGATGCTCAAGCAGTACGTCACCGCTGGGCTGCTGGGCCGCAAGAGTGGCCGTGGCTTCTACACCTACGCCGGCAAGGACACCTCGCAAGTCGTCGCGGACAGCGACACCCCGGCGGCGTCGTCGGGATCGACCGCCCGGCCGATCACCCGTATCGGGGTCGTCGGCACCGGCACGATGGCGATCGGCATCGTCGAGGTCTGCGCCAAGGCCGGCTACGACGTGCTGTTCCGGGCCCGCGGGCAGGACAAGGTTGCCCAGGTCTTCGCGAAGCTGACGAGTTCGCTCGACAAGGCCGTGCAGCGAGGCAAACTCACCAACGACGAGCAGGTGGCGACCCTCGCACACGTCACCGGCACCACCTCGCTCGACGACCTCGCCGATTGCGACCTTGTCATCGAAGCCGTCGTCGAGGACCTGGCGATCAAAAAGGCGCTGTTCTCGGCGCTGGACGACGTCCTGAAGCCCGGCGCGGTGCTCGCCACAACGACGTCGTCGCTGCCGGTCATCGAGTGCGCCACTGCGACGTCGCGACCGGGCGACGTCGTCGGCATGCACTGGTTCAACCCCGCCACGGTGATGAAACTGGTCGAGATCGTCCCGACGGTCACCACCGCGCCCGACGTCGTCGCCACCGTGCTGGCGCTGTGCGGCACGCTCGACAAACACCCGGTGCTGTGCGGGGACCGGGCCGGCTTCATCGTCAACGCGCTGCTGTTTCCCTACCTCAACGACGCCGTCCGGATGCTCGAAGCGCACTACGCCACGATCGACGACATGGACGCCGCGATGACGGTCGGCTGCGGCCACCCGATGGGCCCGTTCGCGCTGCTGGACGTCGTCGGGCTCGACGTGAGCCTGGCAATCCAGAAAACGCTGTACGACGAGTTCCGCGAGCCCGGCCACGCTCCCGCCCCGATGCTCGAGCATCTGGTCAAGGCCGGCTACCTCGGCCGCAAGACCGGCCGCGGCTTCCGCGACTACGCCAAGCGCTGACGGATGGGCAAGGGATCGCGACGCGCGGCCCGGCACGCCGAGGCGCTTGCGGCGATGCGCAACTCGGACGAGCCGCTGCGGTTGCCGGCCGGCGAGCGGACCGAGGGCGGCGCCACCGTCCGGTCGGTCGGCGCGTCCGACCGGGTGCACCGCTGCCCGGGTTGCGACCAGGAGATCAGTCGGGTCCCGCACATCGTGGCCTGGCCGATCGGCGATCCGGACTCGCGCCGGCACTGGCACACGCCGTGCTGGGGGGCCCGGGACCGCCGCGCGCCCGGGGTCCTGCGCGGCCGGGGCGCTCCGCGCCACTAGCCCCGACTGCCGCCGGTCATGGAGATTGTGCTGCGGTCGCACGCTCAGCGGGACTGCACAATATCCATGCTCGGTGGCGACGTCATCGGTGAGAAGGGCAGGTGGGCATGCCGGAGATCCGCGCCAACACGGTGCTGCCGGCCGAGCGTCGGCCGGTCACCCTGGAGACGACAGATGGCCTGCGCCTCGTTGGTGAGCTGGCACTGCCGACGGGTCGGCCGCCGGTCGCGACGCTGGTCTGCCTGCACCCGCTGCCGAGTGGCGGCGGCATGATGGACAGCCACCTGCTGAAAAAGATGGCCAACCGGCTCCCGGCACTGGCCGGCCTGGCGGTGCTGCGCTTCAACACCCGCGGCACGACCAGTGCCCAGGGCACCAGCGAGGGTGCGTTCGGCAACGCCGACACCGAGCGGTACGACGTCGCCGCGGCACTCGACCTGTGCGAGGCGCTCGACCTGCCGGCGGTCTGGCTGGTCGGCTGGAGCTTCGGGACCGATCTGGCGCTGCGGTACGGCTGCGACCCCACCGTGGTCGGCGCCATCCTGCTCAGCCCGCCGCTGCGCTTCTCGACCCCAGCCGACCTCGCGTCATGGGCGGTTTCCGGCAAACCGCTCGTCGCGCTCGTTCCCGAGCTCGACGACTACCTGCGGCCGGCACAGGCGCGCGAGCGCTTCGGGGCCGTGCCGCAGGCCGAGGTGGTCGGCGTCGACCGGGCCAAGCACCTGTGGGTCGGCCATGCCGACACGGTCCTGGACGAGATCGTCCGGCGGGTCGCACCGGCGTCCTTCCCGCTGCCCAGGTACTACCCATGAGCCGCGGTCAGGCCTGCTCCTGACGGGGCAGCAGGACCTCCTGCAGCACCAGTTGCACGGCGGCCGCGATCGGGATCGCCAGCAGGGCGCCGAGAATGCCCAGCAGGGATCCGCCGATCAGGATCGCCACGACCGTGGTGGCGGGCGAGACGTCGACCGAGCGCTTCATGATCCGCGGGTAGAGCACGAAGTTCTCGAACTGCTGATAGACGAGGTAGAAGCTGCCGACACCGAGCCCGACCGGCACCGAGACGAGGAACGCCACCAGTGTCACGACCGCCGCGCCGACGGTTGCCCCGATGACCGGGATGAGGTCGGTGAACGCCACGACCAGGGCGAGCGGTAGGGGATAGGGCACGCCCAGCAGGAGCAGCATGACGAACGACGTGGCACCGGCGACGCCGGCGATCGTGAGGCAGCCGAGCACATAGCCGCCGACCCGCTCCAGGATGTCGTCGGACAAAATCCCGACGCGGGCTCGCCGGCTCCGCGGGACGCCGCGGTAGGCGGCCCGCTTCATGGCGGGCAGGTTGGCCATGAAGTACAGCGTCAGCGTCAGCACGGTGAGGGACGTGAACAGCGCGTTGAACACGAACTTGCCGACCCCGAGCACGCCGCCGAACGCCGACGCGCCGACGTTGCCCTTGTCGAGGAAGTCCTGGCCCTGCTTGATCACGTGGAACTGCTGATCCAGCCGGGCGATCTGCCGGTTGTGCTGGAGCTGCTGGAGGTAGTCGGGCGCCTTGTCGTAAAGCTGCTGCCCCTGCTCGAGGATCGGCGGCACGATCGCGAACGCGAAGCCCGCGAACAGCAGCAGGACGACGACGAGCACGATCCCCACCGCCCGGCTACGACCGATCCCGCGCCGCTCGAACCACTCGACCGTCGGGTTGAGGCCGATCGCGAGGAAGGCTGAGACCACCAGCAGCAGGAGCACCGACCGGACGGTGACGACGGCCCGGACGAGCAGGTAGGCCAGGGCCACCCCGAGCGCCGCGGTGAAGGCGATGTGGAACGGCGAGCGGCGGCTGATCGGGGGTCCCGGCACGCCGTACGGCGCGTCCTCGCTGACCTGTGCCTCGATCCGGCGCAGGGCCGAATCGAGCGCCGGGTCGTGCGGACCCCCGATCTGCTCGGCTTCGGCGGCCTCGACGGCAGCGAGGGCGGCCAGGTCGGCTGCCTTGCGGGCCCCCGCCTCGGCCTGCTCGGCCTTGCCCTGCGCCCGCTGGGCACCCTGCTCGGCGGCTTCGGCCTGGTCCTCGGCCTGCTCGGCCCGGTCGGCCGCACTGGCGGCGTCCTCGGCCGCGTGACGGGCCGCCTCGAGCTCGGTCACGGCGCGGGGCGATACGCGTCCTGGCCGGCGCTCTGACCGGGCGTCGCCGGCGACAGCGTCTGGCTCGCCGACTGCAGTTGGGCAAAGATCGTGTCGCGCTGCTGGGACAGCTCGGCGACCTGCCGCCGGGCCTCGGACGTCATCGCCGCCGACTCGGCGCGGGCGTCGTCGTGCAGGATCTTGATGTCCTCCTCGGCCCGCCGGCGCTTCGCAGTGCTGTCGGCGGTGGCCTGGGACAGGAGCGCTTCGGCCTCCTTGCGGGCGTGGCCGCGGACCTGCTCGGCGTCGCGCTGCGCCTCGAGGCGGGTCTGCTCGGCGGCCTGCGCGGCGCCGGCGATGTCACGCTCGCGCTGGTCCAGCGCCGCGGTCCGCTCGGCGGTGGTTCGGTCGGCCTGCTGCTGGGCCGCGGCGATGATCCGTTCGGCGTCGGCGCGAGCCTGCTCCCGTAGCTCGGCGGCCTCCTGCTCGGCGAGCCCGAGCATCGCCGCAAGCCGCTCACCGAGTCGGCTGGCCGGCTCGGGCAGGCCCGACGCGCGCTGCTCGGCCTCAGCCAGGGCGGCCTGTTGCGCAACCAACTGCTGTTCGAGCGTCGCCCGGCGGGCGCTGTCGTCGGCGTGCTGGCGGTCGGCGCCGGCCCAGGCCAACGCGACCTTGTCCAGGTGGTCGTCGACCTGGCGGCGGTCGTAGCCACGCAGGACGACGTCGAAGCCGGTGGAGTCGCCTTCGTCGGACAGGGGGATCAGGTCGTCATCGCTCATGGCATGCAGTATGGCCGGGTCACACGTCGCGGAACCGGTTGATCGCCTCCAGGTGTGTCGCGCGGAACTCCTGCGCCGCCGGCTGCACGCCGAGCCCCTCCTCGGGCGCGAGGCACAAGACGCCGACCTTGCCCTGGTGCAGGTTGCGGTGCACGTCGTACGCCGCCTGGCCGGTCTGCTCCAGTGGATAGGCCTTGGACAGGGTCGGGTGCACCATGCCGCGGGCGATGAGCCGGTTGGCCTCCCACGACTCCTTGTAATTGGCGAAGTGCGAGCCGACGATGCGTTTGAGGTTCATCCAGAAGTAGCGGTTGTCGTACTGGTGCAGGTAGCCCGAGGTGGACGCGCAGGTGGTGATGACGCCGCCTTTTTTGGTCACGTAGACCGAGGCGCCGAAGGTCTCCCGGCCGGGGTGCTCGAAGACGATGTCGATGTCCTCGCCGCCGGTCAGCTCACGGATCCGCTTGCCGAAGCGCTGCCACTCCTTGGGGTCCTGGTTGTGCTCGTCCTTCCAGAAGGCATAGCCCTCGGCACTGCGGTCGATGATGAGCTCGGCACCCATCCGGCGGGCGATCGCCGCCCGCTCCGGGCTCGAGACGACGCAGACCGGGATCGCGCCGCCGTTGAGGGCGTACTGCGTGGCGTAGGAGCCCAGGCCGCCCGACGCGCCCCAGATCAGCACGGTGTCACCCTGTTTCATCGCCGCGCCGTTCTTGCTGACCAGCTGCCGGTAGGCCGTCGAGTTGACCAGACCGGGCGCGGCGGCTTCCTCCCAAGTGAGATGTGCAGCCTTTGGCATCAGCTGGTTGCTCTTGACGAGCGCCAGCTCGGCGAGCCCGCCGAAGTTGGTCTCGTAGCCCCAGATCCGCTGCTGCGGATCCATCATCGTGTCGTCGTGGCCCTGGTGGTCCTCGAGCTCCACCGACAGGCAGTGCGCGACGACCTGGTCGCCCGCCCGCCATTTGCTGACGCCGGGGCCGACCTTGAGCACGACGCCCGACAGGTCGCTACCGACCACGTGGTAGGGCAGGTCGTGTCGCTTGGTGAGGCCGTTGAGCCGGCCATAGCGCTCGAGGAAGCCGAAGGTGCTGACCGGCTCGAAGATCGAGGTCCAGACGGTGTTGAAGTTCACTGAGGAAGCCATCACCGCGACGATCGCCTCGCCCGGGCCGAGCTCGGGGGTCTGCACCTCGTCCAGGTGCAGGCTGAGCCTCGGGTCCTTGTCGCGGGAGGCGACGCCCTCGAACATGGCCTGCTCGTCCTTCCTGACCACCACCCCGCGGTAGGACTCGGGCACGTTGAGAGCGGCCACGTCGGCGGGGGCGCCGGCGAGCACGGCCTCGAGGATGTCCTTCACGACGAAGCCCTTCATACGGTGGCGGGGTGCGGCCCGGAGCCTACCGGCGGGTAACGGGCCGTCGCCGCTCGCCTCAGGACAGCGGGTAGGCCGGCACGTCCGTGC